>JAHDHP010000252.1 GCA_020631245.1 Bacteroidota bacterium
ACACAATTATAGCCCCGAAGGTGGCGACACGATTATAGCCCCGAAGGTGGCGACACAATTATAGCCCCGAAGGTGGCGACACAATTATAGCCCCGAAGGTGGCGACACAATTATAGCCCCGAAGGTGGCGACACAATTATAGCCCCGAAGGTGGCGACACAATTATAGCCCCGAAGGTGGCGACACGATTATAGCCCCGAAGGTGGCGACATAATTATTAAAAAAATGGAATCATTTTTTCTAGCCCCAATAGCGATGGTTTTTCGTATCTTGTAAAAGAAATACCTTAATAAGATAACAGAGCTTACTCAACATGTCAGGTTTGAATAGGGGGCATCCTGTAGTAGCTTACTTTCCTAAACCTAACATGTTTGGGGGGATAAAAGTGCTTTTTTAACTTCAAACCTGTCATATCTAAAGACACTCCTTATTGTTTGTTCGCCCCCTACTCAAGATGTGACAGGTTGTAAGACACCAATTCTCTTACCGGGAGAACCTAAAGAAAAGTATTATGAGTTGCGCGGTTGGGGTAAGGATAAGTGATAAGAATAAAAGTACTTCCGTCGGACGCAAATCGTCGCATCGTTAATCTTTTTTCTTTCGATAGTAACGTATGTATAGTGAAAAGTAAAAGTACCTTCGTCGGACGTAAATCGTTCAATCGTCGGACGTTTTTCGCGTGAGGGATAGTAGTGGTAGCTTGGTGAAATGGCTGCTTTTGTGAAGCAAGGACTGGCGGGGCTGACAGCGGAAGACACCGCTAGGACTATGCTAAACTAGCAGCTATGAAACAACTACAAACGGATAGCCCGACCTTTTTCTCCTCGTGCCTGTTCATGCGTGGACGCATGAACGGGCGAGGAGGAAAAGGGCACGCCCAAAAAATTAATCTTTTCGCAAATAATTTCCCAAATAAAAACCTATCGCATTGACCACCAAATCGCTTAGTTTATTGATGGTGGTTTCGATAGCAAATTCATAGGGCAAGACCAATTCTAAGAGTTCCCACCCAATGGAAAGACACCAAAAAAGCACCCAGCTTTTAAAGACGAATCGCCCTACGAATAACCATAAAATAAAGTGCCCTAATGACCAAGTATTTAACATTTAACGCTTTTTGTTGTTGAACTACTATTTAACAAACCTACGACTAATATAGATGAAACCTATCGTTTTTTCACAAGGCGTCTGTTTCGTCAAGCTACCACTCCTATCCCTTGCGCAAGTTTAGTGATTGATTAATAAATTCTTCGGAACTATTTTCTTTGTTAGTGGCTTATCATATTATTATTCAATTAAACACCACTATTATGCTTCGTAAATTAATGATTTTTTCAGCTATAGCTATTGTTCTACTGAATGTAGGAGGGACTATTTTAAAAATAATGGGTAATCCAATTGGTGATTATCTATTTATGGGTGGCATGGTCTCATTGTTGGCTTTAATAGTTTTGGCAATAATGACCTCTTTAAAACCAAAGGCAATACGTTATTAATTGTTGAGACTAAAAAAAAATCCCCTTCATTATTGAAGGGGATTTTTTTTTGTTGTTAATAATCAATCACCTGTTGTTCCATTTCAGGTTCTTCTCTAAACTCATAATGTTGGGTACGTAATTGCGGGGTAAATCCTGCATCGATGATAGCCTCTTTCATACCAGCAGAGGTAAAACGATGCGGCGCGCCTGCTGCTGACACTACATTTTCTTCGATCATAATAGAGCCAAAATCATTGGCCCCTGCGTGTAGACATATTTGACCGATTTCTTTGCCCACAGTGAGCCATGAGGCTTGTATATTAGGGACATTATTGAGCATAATACGGCTAATTGCAATCATACGGATATACTCATCACCCGTTACTTCGTTACGAATATCTTTAATGCGGCGAAGGGTGGTTCCTTCATCTTGGTAGGGCCAAGGAATGAAGGCAAGAAAACCATTTGCACCTTCGGGCTTTTCGGATTGTACTTGACGCACCCCTACTAAATGCTCCATCCGTTCTTCGATGGTTTCAACATGCCCAAACATCATCGTAGCAGAAGTTGTCAAATCTAATTTGTGAGCTTCACGCATCACATCAAACCATGTTTGACTATTACATTTTCCCTGTGCGATAAGGCGACGAACGCGATCTACTAAGATTTCGGCACCTGCACCAGGTAATGAATCAAGTCCTGCATTTTTCAATCTCTGTAATACTTCTCGGTGGCTTATTCCGTCAATTTTGGCTATATGAGCAATTTCTGGTGGGCCAAGTGCGTGAAGTTTCAATTTGGGATAGAGGCTTTTTAATTCTTGGAAAATACCTGCATAAAAATCGACGCCCAAATCGGGATGGTGTCCACCTTGTAAGAGTAACTGCTCTCCTCCATAGCGGAAGGTTTCTTCGATTTTTCGTTTGTAGGTGTCGAGGTCGGTGATATAAGCTTTGTCGGCAAACTTATCACTAGGAGGTACGAAAAAATTACAAAACTTACAGTTGGCGACACAAACATTCGTCGTGTTTACATTGCGATCAATTATCCATGTAACAATACCTAGTGTATCTTTTTTATGAATTTTACGCAGTTCATTTCCGACATACATTAATTCAGAAGTAGAAGCATTTCTAAATAAAAAAGCTCCTTCTTCTACGCTTAATGCTTCTAATGCTAATCCTCGTTGTAATAAGTCGTTGACATTCATTCTTAAATGCATTTTCCAATTTATCTATTATCACATCACCCAAACCCATCGTTCAAAACTTTCAGTAATAAATGAAAATTAAACTATTTTATAGAGTTTTCCAATTATTTTTTTGGTCATTTGCAAAGATAACAAATAAAAAAACGCTTAGTAGTACGTCTACTACTAAGCGTTAAATCGTTAATAATTGTCTTTCGTCATTAGATTTACAATCTAATAGATACTCCTCCAGAGATAAAGTGCGGGGTACCTACTCCTGTTTCGAAGTTCATACCAATCCTTTCTGAAAAGTAAATTTTCATACCAAAAGGAATTACTTGGAACGCTGGTACAAGTCCGCTTCCTAAAATATTGTAACTTCCATATTCTACACGTCCTTCATCTCCATCTGCTTCCACCTCTCCCAACCAACTTGTAATTCCGACTCTAAATCCTGTGTACATATCTAATTTGGGATTGTTTCCATAGTGAAATAAAGGGCGTGCTGCAATATTGAGTCGGGTAAGATCTGCAACCACATCGGTGTATTGTGCATATCCTTGATCATCTGCATATTCCAAACCTAGAAGATCTACCCCTAAACGTTGTGCAGAAACACCTGCACCGATGCTGAATCTTTTTCCGACAGAATAGTCATAGGTTACTTGGAATGCGGGACTACTATAGGCATCTCGAACAGTACCTATATTAGAATCAAATTCTGCTGACTCTAAGCTACTAAACAAAGCTCCTACAAGACTATAACCTACATTGACACTTAGACTATGTCTTTTGAAATCAGGGCGAATTTCATTTTTTTGGGCAAAACTATTATTTGCACTTAAAATCATTAAACATACGGTTAGTAAGCAACATGCTACTTGAATACTTTTTCTGTTAATCATGGCAGTATAAATTATTTGTTTTATTAGGGTGAGGCAACATTAAAACCGTTTGCCTTACTTCATTACTCTTTACATATAGAAGGGATCAAAGGAGCAATAATGGTTGTATTGGGGCTAAAAAAATTATTTTTTTAACCATCGTAGATACCAGGGCAAACGATTCCAATGTAAATGATAATAAGGCTTTGCAGTGGCTCCAAATCCTTGAAAAAAACGTGCAATCCCCTCATTCATAGAGCCTTCAAAATCTAAGATTTGAAAAGTTTGTTGGTGTACTTGGATAATTTGATCGACTAATAAAAACATCACACTTTTTTCTTTACCTGTTTGTGTACTAGCAGGCAATAAATAGGTAAGTCGATTATGACTTACTAATAGAAAAACACTCGCCACTAAGTTATTTTGTGCATCATAGGCAGCATATATTTTACCCATTTGATGCTGCATGGTCAATCGCATTAACTCGGATAAGTTACGATAATCTTGCTCTTGAATATTTGGCACCCTCGTTCCTATTGTTGTTCGAAATAAGCTCAATACTTCTTGGATATTTTGTCCTTCTTCTATACGAATACCAGTTTTTTGTGCCTTTTGAATATTGCGTTTGGTATTTTTGGAATAATTGCTTTTGATTTGTTCGTGTGAACCAAAGAGTGGTAACAGGTAATTTTTACGGGCTAACAACTCCGCTTTGGGAATAGCTAATGGATAGCTATTGCCTTCGTTTAAAAAATAGTTTATATACCGAAAGTGAGAAGGTACCGCTTCTAAAAATGCTTGTACTTGATCCGCATCTAGCATCATAGGAGAAAAAATGCCTAATTGTTGCGTAAAAAAGGGTTGATAGAGGTATTCAATTTTCCACTTTTTACGCTTTGGGAGGGGCATTACTTGTAGGTAGTTATCATATACCAGTCCATCCCACTCTTCTGCCATTGCATCTAAAAACCAAGTATAGCCATATATTTGCCCATTCATGGAATTGAAGATGCAGGCATTCCATTGGTCATAGTCAATTTCTTGGTGTTGTAGGTAGCGAATCATATTTATAATTATATCGAGAGTTATGACCATCAAGATACGTTGAATAATTCAACTTAGAAGGCTTCTATTTGTTATTTAATGGTATCGCTATCTTCCGATTATACTCATATCAAAAAGGAAGATAAAAACTATGTCTGAATCATTTAAAACGAAACGCCTCCGTTGGGCGTTCAATTTCTTTCCTGTTTATAGGGGCACTGGTGGACGTGTGCAGTATATCCGACACGATTATCGAGCCATCACTGTCCGTATTCCATTAAGCTGGCGAACTCGCAACTATGTAGGAACAATATATGGTGGTAGTATGTTTGGAGCGACTGACCCCATGTATATGTTGATGTTGATGGAAAATTTGGGGAACGATTATGTAGTCTGGGATAAAGCAGGTAGTATCCGTTTTCGGCGTCCTGCCAAAGATACGCTGTTTGCTCATTTTGAAATTGACCAAACCTTACTCGATTCTATTAAAGAAGAAGTGGCAATAAATCAAGAGACCAATCGTGAATTTAAGATTTACTTAAAAGATCAAAATGGAAAAGTATATGCGGATATTACTCGTACCGTCTATATTGCCAATAAAACATTTTACAAAGAAAAAAGAAACCGAAAAAAAGAAAAAAGCCTATGAATTTAGTTGCCAAAAATCAATTTATAAAAGAACAAGTACCTGCCTTAATCGCTTCTTTGCCAGCAGAGACTAGTCCTGAATGGGGTATTATGACCGCCCAACATATGGTGGAGCATTTAAGCCTTACCTTTATTCTATCTACAGGTCGGTTTGAAGTGCCTTGTATTACTCCTCCCGAAAAACTAGACCGTGCTAAAGCTTTTTTAATGAGTGATAAGCCTTTGGTTCGAAATGTGAAAGTAGTAGGTGTTTTACCAGTAGATAAACAAGTGCCTTTAAAGTATTCCAATATTGGAGAATCTAAAGATACCTTGTATAAAAGTATTCATAAATTTTATGGATACTTTGAGGGTGACACAGTTCATACCTTACGCCTTATGCATCCTGTTTTTGGGAAATTAAATTTTGAGGAGTGGGTGCATTTTCACGTGAAACATTGTACACATCATTTGACGCAGTTTGGGTTATTGAGTGAGTAGCGACAAGGCATGCCTTGTCTGTACGAGTGAATTTAAAAAAGCGAAATAAATCTTTTAGATTTCTTTCGATTTTTTTTTAGTGACTATGCTCTTTAAAAGCTTGTTGCCAACTTTGTCCATAATTAATTGCCTCTAGAATGGCTACTGATAATTTACGAGAAATATCTCCAAATTTATTTCGATAATCTTGCCGACTGCGGCGAATAACTTCTAATGCTTCTTCGCGTCCATAAACGTGGGTAATTTCACAATTTGGCTCTATTTCGTCGGGGCCTTGTTTATAGGTCAAAAAGTAGTGTTTAAGGCGATTGAGAATAGCTTCCGAACAATCGCCAATGTCTTTCCAATTTTTATAGACATCATCTCCTTTAAGTACCGCAATGATTTTGTCATCTGCTTCCCCTCCATCTATCATTCGCAAACCACCAATAGGTACAGCCTGTACTAGCAAGTCTCCGTGAATAATGGCACGCTCTGTAAGTACACAAATGTCAAGCGGGTCATCATCTCCAACGATGCCCTCTCGTTGAGCATGTTGCATACAAAAATCGGCTATTTCATTTCCACAATAGGTTTGTGGAATAAATCCGTATAGACTCGGAATAATATTCGAAAACTTCTGTGGGCGATCTACTTTGAGGTATCCACTTTTTTTATCGACTTCGTATTTGACGGTGTCGGTCGGTACCACTTCAATAAAGGCGGTGACAATTTCGGGAGCGTCTTCTCCAATTTCGACGCCATGCCAGGGGTGAGATTTGTATCGTAGTCCGATTACATCCCAAAGTTGTTGTAAGCTATCTTTTTCCATTATATTTTTTTTGCAAACATGGGTAATTCTTTGCACTGACTAACAAGCGTAAGCTTTTATTTATCAATGACTTATGAATTTATCTTCGTTTTACAAAGGTAGGCTTTATTAAGGAGTTTGGCAATGTTATTTTTCAGTGGTTTTTAGGGACTTGATGATGAGGGTGTTATCTAGTTCTTTTTAACTTTTTTTTAAAAAATAAGACATACAGCGGGAAAAATGGGCTGTTCATATGTCTTTCTAGTGAGGGTTCTTCTGAATTCTTTATGTACTTATCTTCTATACTTCATTCCCATCTGTATTTTTTAAGTGCTTTTTGTTGGTTCTGACTCTT
>JAHDHP010000253.1 GCA_020631245.1 Bacteroidota bacterium
CATTCAGTCATTCAGTCATTCGCTCATTCAGTCATTCGCCCATTCAGTCATTCGCTCATTCAGTCATTGTCTCGCGTGAGGGATAGTAGTGGTAGCTTGCCGTAGAGACGTTGCGCGCAACGTCTGTACAGAAAGGTAGTGAGACTTCGCCTTGCAGGGCTGACGAAGGAAGACACTGTAAGGCGATATAGTTGAACACCTTTTCTGCAAGGCAACTACAAACGGATAGCCCGACCCCATTTTGCTTTCTTTTGGCTCCCGCCAGCGTCCTCGCTGGTGGCAACTAAGAAAGCAAAATGGGGGCACGCCCAAAAAATAAAAACTGTGAGGTTGAGAGAATTAAATTTGTTAAACTAAAACAAAATCCCACATTCCCTCAGTCCCTCATTTGGGGGCACGCCCAGAAAAAAATATCATTATCAGAAAAATTAAAAATTAGTAGTAAAAATGAAAGATATTAACGTTGAAGAACTAAAAGAACGCCTCGATAAAGAGGAGGATTTATTTGTGATTGATGTACGAGAGGAGTATGAATATGAGGAGCAAAATATCGGGGCAGAGAATATTCCATTAGGTACTTTGATGACCATTTTGGATGATTTGGAGGAGTATAAGGATAAAGAAATTGTGGTGCATTGTCGTTCTGGAAATCGAAGCGGGCAGGCGAAGGATGTATTAGAAGCGGCTGGTTTTAAGAAGGTGCGCAATTTGTTGGGGGGAATGTTGGAGTGGACGGAGAAATATGGATAAGATCGTAGGAGACAGGTTTTAGGTGTCAGGAGTCAGCTTTGTAGAGGAAAAACCTTGTGCTTGCTCTTTTAGATTTATGTTTTATGAGTCAGCATTTAATTAGTAATTTTGTTTCAGGTTTGTTTGTTAATATAATAGATTGTTAAAACTGACCCCTGATTCCTGAAACCTGACTCCTAGAATTGAAATCTGACGCCTAATAAAAGTATATGCGCCACCTACTCATCACCCTCTTACTTTTCGCCACTGGCCTATTCATATTCTGCCAAACCAACAAGCAAGTAGCAGAAGAAGCCCCTTTGTATGCGAATTTGCATGATACGGTGAAGTATGTGGGTATGAATACCTGTAAAGGCTGTCATGCAGAAATTTATGAGACCTTTATGCAAACGGGAATGGGGCAGTCATTTGGTCATGCGACCAGTACGAGAAGTGATGCCTCTTTCGACAAACATACCTTAATTTACGATTCCTTAAGCAATTTTTATTATCGTCCTTTCCTTAAAAAAGATACCCTCCATATTGAAGAATTTCGCCTCGATGAAGCAGGCGATACCACCCACCGTCAAGTCCAAAAAGTCGATTATATTGTAGGCTCCGGACACCATACCAATTCCCATATTTATGAGGACAATGGCTACCTATACCAAGCACCCATTACCTTTTATACCCAACAAGGATTTTGGGATCTAGCCCCTGGATTTGAAGGAGGATTCAACTCGCGTTTCAATCGAATTATAGGAATGGAATGTATGAGTTGCCACAATAGCCTGCCCGATTTTGTCAATGGTTCCGAAAACAAGTATCACACCGTTCCACAGGGCATTTCCTGTGAGCGTTGTCATGGGCCAGGAGAGGCACATGTGAAGGCAATACAGGCAGGTTTACGAGTGGATACAGCTACACAGGTGGATTATAATATCGTGAATCCGCGTAAATTACCTACTCGTGATTTGACCATGAGTGTTTGCCAACGATGCCACCTACAAGGAGTAGCGATACTAAAGGAAGGAAAGGGCTTTGATGACTTTCGTCCTGCTATGCATTTGCGAGAAGTGATGGATGTCTTTCTACCCGAATTTGATGGCAACCAAACCCAATTTATCATGGCATCACAAGCCCATCGAATGACCATGAGCAAATGCTTCAAAGAATCAGAAATGACCTGTCTCACTTGCCATAATCCGCATGTGAGTGTGCGCGTAACCGAACGACAAGTATTCAATAATAAATGTATCAATTGCCATCAAGAAGGGAAGGAGGAACATGTCGTATGTTCGATGTTAGAAGCAGAACGAATTACGGCCAACAAGAATGATTGTTCGGGCTGCCATATGCCTGAATCCGGCAGTATTGATATTCCACATGTGACAGTTACCGATCATTATATTCGCCGACCTATCTCTGAAGCAGATAAAAACAAGATTGAAAAATTCATAGGCTTGGCAAATGTAACTGGAGGTGATGTGGATGAGCTTACCCTTGCCAAAGGTTACTTACATTATTATGAAAGCTACTCCCCTCAGAAAAAAATGTTAGATTCGGCACTCTATTATTTGGAGCGTTCGAAAGAGAAAAATATTATTAAAAAACTACCCCCTTATGTGCATGTATATTACCTCCAACAAAATTTTGATGCCTTAATCGACAAGGCCAAAGAGGTGCATATCACGCAGGTAAAAGATGGGTGGACTGCCTACCGAATCGGGGAAGCCTACCTCGATCGTAAACACTACCAAAATGCGCGTATCTATTTCAAACGCGCCTTACAAGACCTACCTTTAAATATTGATTTTCGTACCAAGTTAGGAATTGCCCAACTTCAAGAGGGCAAAGTAGACGAAGCACAACAGTCTTTCGAGGAGGCTTTGCGCGAAGCACCACAACATTTGTCAGCTTTGACAAATTTGGGCTTTGTGTATGTGAAGAAGGGTAATCTGCTAGAAGCAAAGAAATGCTACGATGCTGTCCTAGATCGTGATCCTGATTATGTGAGTGCGCTGCTAAATATGGCGGGTTTGCATTTATTGCGTCGAGAGAAAAGTGATGCCCGTCGTTTATTGAAGCGCGTACAGGAGCTGGAGCCTGAAAATGTTAGAGTAGGGGAGATGTTACGGGAATTGAATAAGGCGTTCTAAAACGTGCGACGATTTTCCGTGCGATGTGCGATGATTCTTTCTTTGATTTTTCACAATTAATTTGGGAAAAAGCAAAAAACAGCCTTACCTTCTAAATTTTTCGCACATCGCACATCGCACATCGCACATCGCACATCGCACATCGCACATCGCACATTTTTGCCCTTTTGTTGATAAAATATTGCATTTCGTTGAAAAAAATAATACTTTTGAGCTTGATGAGGCGTTTATTGATAAAAAGCACGTTTTTGATTGATGAATAAGTCATTTGGTTGAGAGAATTAGTTTTTACTGAGCATTACTAAATCTCAAATAACCTATTTTAATGAGTATTTTTCAAAAATGTTATGATTATCAGCGAGTAGAACAGGTAAAAGCTTTTGGTTTATACCCTTATTTTAGACCCATACAAGAAAATGAAGGCCCTGTTGTAATGATGGAAGGTCGAAAAGTAGTAATGGCAGGTTCTAACAATTACCTCGGACTTACCGCACACCCATACGTACAAGAAGCAGCAATAAAAGCGACCGAAAAATATGGTACAGGCTGTTCAGGTTCCCGCTTTTTGACAGGAACAATTGATCTACATGTCGAGCTAGAACATAAATTAGCAAAATTTATGGACAAAGAAGCGGCACTTTTATTTAGTACAGGTTTTCAGGCAGCACAAGGAGTACTCGCTCCTCTATTGAAAAAAGGAGATTACCTCATTTCTGATGAAGAAAATCATGCAAGTATTATTGCTGGTGCTTTGATTGCAGGTTGTAAGGCAAAAGTGTTGAAGTATCCCCATAATGATATGGATGCACTCGAAAAATTGTTGCAATCTATTCCTTTGGAAGCAAATAAGTTGATTGTTACGGATGGTGTTTTTAGCACCTTCGGAGATATAGCTCCTCTTGATGAAATAGTGGCCCTCAAAAAACAATACAATGCCAAATTATTGGTAGATGATGCACATGGTTTAGGAGTTATTGGTGACGGTGGACGCGGTACAGGTAGTTATCATGGGGTGCATGAAGAAGTCGATTTGATCATGTGTACATTTAGCAAAACCTTAGCTTCTCTAGGTGGCTTTGTTGTTGGAGCTGAGCGAGTGATTAATTATCTTAAACATCACTCACCCGCACTTATTTTTAGTGCTTCTCCAACCCCTGCTTCAGTAGCTGCGGCTAGTGCAGCTTTAGATTTGTTGATACAAGAGCCAGTGTTGGTACAAAAGCTAAAGAATAATGCGGCATATATTCGAGATGGATTAGCAGCTAAAGGTTATAAGATTCAGGAAGGCGAAACAGCCATTGTGCCTGTTCATGTAGGAGATGATTTATCTACCTTCCAAATGTGGAAAATGTTATATGATAGTGGTGTGTTTGTAAATGCCTTTATTCATCCCGCCACTCCCCAAGGAAAACAAATGTTGCGAACAAGTTATATGGCTTCACACGAAGAAGAACATTTAGATGTAGTCATCAATGCCTTTGACAAGGTGGGGACACAGTTAGGTTTGATTAAACGACGAGCGGTTAACCAGTCGTAATAAACTCTCAGTAAAAACGTGCAAATCATCTGATGGTCTGTAATGGCCATTGGGTGATTTTATTTTACTATTACAAAACCATTATTAATATCCTGCCCATATGAAAAAACGCATTTATTATATTATTACAGCTGATGTATTGCAACCAGAACTAGTCAGCACATCTAATGATCCAGTAATGTCTCGTATTGATACAAAACCTAGTTTGAGTTACCAATCCCGCCAAATAGATTCTGAAGATACCTTTGAGGGAGAGCTGTTTTTGATGGCTTTCCCTATTACACAAATGGAGCGAATTGACGAAGCACTCCGTCATTTTAATTTATATGATAATTTAGACTATTTTTATCAAGAATGTCGAGAAGTAGTCGCTCGTCCCGAAAGGCATATCAATGAAAAAGGGCAAGGCAAGTTGAGTTTTCAATCTTATTTTCACGATGTGCCGCATTCGCTTTCTTCTATCAATAATACAGCAATTGTAGTAGTCGCTTTACGTGCTTTTAAGGAAACTGATGCTAAAGGGCGTCATAAATATGAAATGGTTTGTTATATCCATGCCAATGAGTTTCAGTTTGAAGGTTTAGCAGAGAAGCTAGAAACAGGCTACTATTACAATATGTTACGAGTGAGTGAAAAAGTAGAAAATGGAGTGAAAGTATATCGCCGTAAGAAGATTTTTACCTGTGTTTTTAGCATTTTACATGACTTAGCAAATGTCAATAATGTCGATTTTGTCTATGCGTCTATGGGACGAGAAAACCAAGCGATCAACGATGCATTAGATAGAAATACCAAACAAGCAGGAAAGTATTATGAACGTTTACCTGTCATGGTATATAGTCATTTCAATAGGTGGCTGGGGAGCAAAAAACAAGCTCAAAAATTAGTAAATATCTCTAACGATACAATTCGATTATTACAGATGTATCGGAAAGTAAAACAAACACATGGGAAACATGTGTTTTTTAAGTATCATAATGAGATGGAATTTTTAAAATTGATTAAAGATCTTAAAAGTTTTTCTGCTAGTAGTAATGTTTGGATGTTACCTGATGAAAATGGGGATATGGCAGCCGCAGTAATCGCAATGAATTGGGGAGATTATTTTTCACTAACACTCGAAAATGCCAAAGGACTTATTAAAATGATTGCAGGACTGACTGAAAAAGTCTTGTATCCATTTCTAGCCGTAGGGGAGCCAACTGCCTACCAACAATTATTAAAAGGTATTGCCTACCATTATCGTAAAGAACATGGAGTAGCACTTAGTTTTTTATTGTCTTATGAAGGTGATCCATATGCAAAAATAAAAAAATCACTTATTTGTGATGAATATTATTATTTTATGATTTCAAAGACAAGCAAAAAAGACTTACTAGATTTGCAAGAAAGATCTAAAGATGATGCAGGCAATGTACGTTTATTTACAGGAATGCCGATTCTTTAATTTTCTTCTTCACTAAACGTACCTTTCTTAGCTGTCTTAATAGACTAACCCAATCGATTCCCTCAATCCTTCATTCCCTCAATTTCTGGGCGTGCCGTTCATAAAAAAAGCGCAATTATTTGCTTTCGCCAGCATCCTCGCTGGTGGCAAATAACTGCGCTTTTTTTATGAACGTCGGGCTATCCGTTTGTAGTTGCCTCCTAGCCACTAGTTCAGCATAGTCTTAGCAGTGTCTTCCTTCGTCAGCCCTGCTAATCCTTGCTTCACAAAGTGGCTACTTCGCCAAGCTACCACTACTATCCCTCACGCGAGACAATGACTGAATGAGCGAATGACTGGATGATTGAATGAGCGTTACGCACATATTTTAATAAGAATACTTTTGTTCCAAAGGGACCTTATCTTTAACTTGAGGCATCGCCTCAATCAATAAAATCAGCCCGAAACGTCTATGTCCTGAAGGGACAAAAGCACTAAGACAGAACTTCTTAAGCAAGACAAGTTTATTAGCCATTATACATCGTTTATTATCGAATGTATCCCTTTTACAAAGGTATAACGCGAATCAGCTAAATGTCAAAATATAAAATAACTATTTTTCTTGGATAAATGTTTTTATTAAGAGCTTGATTGTTAGTGGTTTAGTGTGCTTTGGTTTGTTTTTTTTGTCAACAAAGGTCAAAAAATGTAATCGTAGATGAAAGATGATTCTTGTAAATTGGATTTCAGAATCAATCAATAGATTTTCCAATCACTCGAAATCAGACATCTATGAAAGTCCTACAAAATAAAGCATTTTTATTATTTGTTATATGTTTGTTTGTGTTAATTAATCAACTGCACGCTGTTAACCCACCTTATGCAATTATCAATAATGATCCTACCCTTAATGGAGGCAATT
>JAHDHP010000254.1 GCA_020631245.1 Bacteroidota bacterium
CACCTCGCACCTCACACCTCGCACCTCACACCTCGCACCTCACACCTCGCACCTCACACCTCGCACCTCACACCTCGCACCTCACACCTCACACCTCACACCTCGCACCTCACACCTCGCACCTCACACCTCGCACCTCATCGTCCGTTCAACCGTTCAACCGTCGTCCGTTCAACCATTTTTTATAGTCAGTCAATTATTTATATTATCTTATACCTACTCTAACTAATTTGTGAAACCTGTGGTTATATGATAGATATATTTTCTTTTGCTGTTTTTTTGACAACAGCTTTATTTTTTATCTTATTTTATTTCGCTTTTAATAGAAGTATCTCCTACTTATTCTTTTCCTTTTTTTGCATGGCTTATGCGGTCATTTCCTTTATAAATTCTGAGCAAGAGTATGTATTAAATATTCAAAGTGACGCCACCATCTGTCTAATCGCTGATATTGCAAATCTATTTTTAATTGCCTTTCTACTATGGGAAATGTTGATCCCTTATAGAAAGTGGTACTTAGTCTTATATTTTGTGATAAGCTTTATTTTAAATCCCTACTTATTCCAGATAGCTCCTATTACATTTTTAATCATAGCAGCCACTTCCATTGCTATTTATGGATTGTATAATAAAGTGAAAATGGCAATTTGGCCAGTTATAGGAATACTTGGATTGGTAGTACATATTTACCTCGCCTCAGAAAATCTCCAAATGACAAGTTATAATCTGGACATCCTGCTTTTTATAGCTTGTATTGTTATTTCTGTAAGTCAAAAGGTGAAATTGCAAAATGAAGAAAAGCAAAAGGCTCTAAATAGATCGGCTGTATTGGAAAATGAACTCTTGAAAAAAAATATAAAACCTCATTTTATTTTTAACTCACTTACTTCCTTACAAGAACTAATAGAACAAAGCCCCAAGGATGCCTCCGACTTTGTAGAACAACTTGCCGATGAATTTAGACTCGTAAATAAAATTTCTACTCAAACACTGATTTCGATAGAAGATGAATTAAATTTATGTCGAATCCATTTGAGAATTATGGAGCATCGGAAAGGTGCTCACTTCTCATTACATACAGAGGGAATATCTGGTGACGAAATGATTCCCCCTGGTATCTTTCATACCTTAATGGAAAATGGTATTACACACGGGTATGGAACGAAGCGCGAAGGTTATTTTGAACTTAAAAAAACAGTTTCAAACAATACTATCACATATACCCTTTTCAATGATGGAGAAATACAAGAACATCAGGAAAATCCAGTCCGAAAAGGAACAGGATTGAAATATGTGGAAGCAAGATTGCAAGAATCTTATACAGATAATTGGACATTAAGTACCCAACAAGTGGAAGGTGGTTGGCTAGTGAAAATCAAAATAAAAACAAAGCAATGAATATTCTAATCGTAGAAGATGAGATTTTGATAGCTAATCGTATTCAACGAATGGTAAAAGAACTACAAGAGCAAGAACTATATCATATAACAATCAAACAAACCATTGAAAGTGCTACCTTTTATTTAGCTGAACAGCCCATTGATTTATTATTCCTCGATTTGAATCTAAATGGTAGAGATGGCTTCCAATTATTAAAAGAAATGGTAGCTAGTTCTTTCCATACCATCATTATTTCTGCGAATACCGACAAAGCAATTACTGCCTTTGAATATGGTGTATTAGATTTTATCCCCAAACCATTTAATAAAGATCGAATTAAAAAGGCACTGGAAAAATATCATAACCTAGTAAATGATTTAGGTTTGGCAACAAAGTATCTCGCTATCAAGAAGCAACAAAATGTAGAATTAATTGATATAGATGAAATCCTTTTCATTAAAGGAGCTGGGAATTATTCAGAAATTTATCAGAGAAACAATAAAAAAGAGTTACATAATAAAACCCTCCAGAAACTCATGGCATTACTGCCTTCCAAGTTTGAACGACTGCATAAGTCGTATATCGTTAATATGACAAGTATCGAAGCCATTACCAATAATTATAAAATTCAGTTAGTTGATGGAACCATATTGCCAATTAGTAGAGCTAGTTATAAAAAGATAAAAAACAGAACTTAGCAATACACACAGTTATAGAACCATTCACATAATTAAGCCTACCACTTCCTTCCAAATAGCATAATATCGCAGTCAAAATCTATATTATGATTGCATCTACCTTTAAGGCATCATTGCGTATAATCATACTATGTTGTGTATTCTCCTCGTTCAGCTATGCACAACGATCTTTATCTGGGCAAGTTTTGGAATCAGAAAACCAGCTTCCAATAGCATTCGCAACGATTGTTGTTCATATAACCGATGGAGAAACCTTTTATAAAGGAGCTGTGAGCGATGAAAAGGGAAAATTTAGCATCCCTATAGAAGAAGCAAATACCTATACAGTTACCATTAATTTTCTAGGACGAGCAGCATGGAAACAAATAGTTGTCGTTCGTGAATCAAAAGACTTAGGGCGTATCTATTTGGAACCGCAGTCCAATGTATTGAATGAAATGGAGATTGCAGCCAATCGAATCATTATAATGCAAGAAGAAGATAAACTCATTTTTAATGTGGCAGGTAGCCCATTTAACAATGGATATGATGGTATGGATATTTTGCAAAAGACACCAGGGGTAATGGTCAATAACAAAGGAAAACTACTAATGGGTAATGATCCTGTAACAATCAAAATTAATGGGAAAGTACTACAACTTAATGATACCGAATTGACCCAGTACTTGAAGCAGATAGATGCTGAAAATATTAAAAACATTGAGGTGCAAGATCATTCCTCCGCAAAGGAAGATGGAGAAAAAACAGGCGGAATTGTAAACATTATATTGAAGGAAAAAGAAAGAGGACTTTCTAGTACCCTTAATTTGAATTATGACTTTGCAGGAAATGAGTTTTATGCCCTTCAGTCGGGCTTATCTTTTAATTATGGAGCCAACAAATGGAATGTGTATGGAAGATACGGCTATGATCGATCAAAGAATGAGGTAATTATGTATTCTGATATAAACTATTTTGAATCAAAAAATACCATAATAACTAATCGTGTAGGCATCTTTAATTATGAAACAAACTCCTATCAATTAGGAGGAGTACTAGACCTTTTTAAAAACCATACACTCGGCATGGAATTTATAGGTAGTCGGAACTTTGAACCTTACCATATTGATGGGAAAGCTAAGTTTAACAATCCAAATCATTTGTTTGAAGAAAATACAATTGGACTAGTTGGTTTACGGAAAAATAATTGGAATAATGCCTTATTAAACTACACTTGGACAATAGATACCTTGGGAAGTAATCTAAAACTTTATGCAGATTATTCGAAGAGAAATGACCTAGATACCAACCAAATAAATACGGTTTATCAAGAAGGGGTATTTGAAGATAATTTTGAAAGAAATCTAACAACAGTAGAAACAGAAGTCTATGCCTTCCAGACTGATTTGGAGCAACAATTTAAAAACAAATTCCAACTAGAAACAGGCCTGAAATATACGAGGACGAATAGAAGAAATGACCTGTTGTCTTACTATCTACAAGATGCAAGTTGGGATCTAAATGAAAGAGCATCTTTGTTTGATATAGAAGATAATATTTCTGCTGCCTATTTGTCCTTGAATAAAACCTTTAGAAAGAATTATTTGATAAAAGGAGGAATCCGATATGAAAGAACATTTTTGAAAAGAATAGACCTCCTTCAAAATACGACTGTTAGACAACAGTTTAACGACTTCTTTCCCTCCTTACTCATCTCTAAAAAAATAAAAGACCATACCATCGCATTTAGTTATAATAAAAACCTAAGACGACCACATTACTTTTTTGTGAATAGTAATGTCATTAAAATCAATGATTTTAGATATGAAATTGGGAATCCTAATTTAAGACCAGAATATATTAACACCTACCAATTGAGTTATAAAAGACCTAAACAAAGTGTAGCAATTTACTATGAAAAAACAAATAACGCAATTAGTCGCTTTCTATATTTTGAAGATGATATCGCCTTTTTTCAGAAACGAAATTTAGCAAGCCAAACACAAATCGGACTAGATTACAACTGGTTTGGAAATATAAAAACATGGTGGTATCTCAACGCTACAACTGGTGTTTATCACCGTAAGTATACCAATCATAGTGGCGAAGATAGTTTTAAAAGATGGACGGGATATGTGAGTCTCTCCAATACTTTTGAGATCAATCCAACAACCAATATAGATGTGTCAGGCTTTTATTATACGCCAAGAGTGGATGTTAATTATATAGGCTATCCACAATATCAACTAGATGCTTCTATCTCTAAATCTTTTTTCGATAACAAACTACAAACAAACTTAAGCTTCAATGATATTTTCCATACTGTTATTTATGGTGAAGAAGCTCCTTTAGACGATTACCTAACCACCGAAACACAAACATGGCGATCTCGAACCATTTCCTTATCCCTATCTTATAATTTCATCAATAATACAAGGGTAAATAATCGAAAAAATGAATCTAAAAATGAAGTGTTAGAACGTTTATAAGGCAAATTGCCATTCTTTACCTCGCCATTCCCGTTCCTCCTCTGGCAAAATCTCCATATTATCCCACAAACCTGTCAACAAGGTTTTCGCATATTCAGGAGGTAAACCACGCTCTTGCATCAGTCGGTTAGCTGTAGTATGATCATAAGAAAGGCGATGCAGCTGATAAAAGAATTGTCCATTTCTGTCATCTAAGAGAGCATACCAAACACTAGTAAGTCCCTCATTCGCAGGCATCCCAATCACCCCCGAATTCAGCCACAATAAATCATCCTGAACCTGAGCGAAAGGTAAGCCACAATGCCCCGCTACAATCACCTCACTATCACTACTCTCAAAGGAGGATTGTTTAATGGCCCAATCACTCGAAGCAAAAACAAACTCCGAGATATAATTATAACTCCCATGTACCAGCGTTACCTGCTTGCCTGCATATTGAAATCGAATATAATCAGGTAGTCCTTGCATCCATTCGATAGAAGCAGGGGAGAGTTGAGCTTGTGCATAAGCATACCACTGCTTCGAAAAGCCATCACATCGTGAACCCGCTCGAAAATCACAACCACAATCCAAAGCACCACTACGAAGCTGCTCCTCTACATTTCCAATAATAGACCTAGCCCCCCATTTCCTAAATGCTTGTACTGTTTCTTCAGGTTGCGCACAATAGCCCACAATGTCACCAGTACATAGACAATGACTCGGCGGAATTTGCAAATCTTCGGCTACTTGTATTAGTGCTTCCAATGCCTGCAAATTACTATACACCCCTCCAAATAAAAGGATAGGCCCTTCTAAGGTTCCTAAGTCGTTTGTTGTTTTTTGAACCATATCGGAATAAAATATAAAAGGAAACAAGTCGCAATACCCCACACATTCACCCACAATAAATCAGCATATTTCCCTTCTGTAAAAATAAGGGCACTTGGAAAGGCTTTGAAAACCAGTAAGAAGCCAAAGACTAAGCCTGCACCCACAGCTAGATAAAAGCTAAGTTTGGGAGCTGGTTTTTGCCAAAACAAAAAGACGGGGGTTAAGCCAATTACCATTGTCCCACTAATCGTCGTTGCCGATAAAATCTCTGCATCTAAAAAGACAGGAATCGTACCTAGTACAGCAATAATAACCATTGCCAAACGCCCAAAAGAAAGGCTATTCCCCCAATTCAAATCGACAGCTAATAACTTGGAAAAAGAAGAAAAAGTAGAATCGAGTGTAGAGGCTGCTGAGGTAATCATAATAAAGTTGACAATCAATAAGACTGCCAAACCAAAGGCTTTACTCACCGCTACGGCCGCTTGTCCTTCCATGCCTTGATGTTGAGCAAAAATACCAACAACGCTAAAAAGGGTGATACACAAAGCTCCGAGTAATGTGGCCCATAAAAAACTATGTAAGGTCGTTTTGGGCGGACTAATAAAGCCTCTATCGGTCATTACAGGATCATGGAAAGGGTAACTAAAAGATTGCAGTAAGGCAGTCAATAAAAGATTACCTCCCATTGCCATTGTCCACGTACCAGAGTTTAACACATCGGTAGCTCCAAACTCCGCCACACTAAAAATACTCCACAAAATAACCCCCAACAAAATGGCAAATAAGCCCATCTGTATCACATCCGTAAAAATAGAACTACTCAAGCCCCCTTTAAGCGCGTAGGCGAGGGTAAGCAAGGTAAAAACAATGATGGCACTATAATAAGCCGTAGTTCCCATCGCTCCAAAGTAGGAGCCAATGACCATCGTATTCGACCACACTTCATTGAATAAACGAATAATAATGAGGAAGGAAAACAGCCCCATCGCTCCTTTGCCAAAGCGAGAACTCAGAAATTGATGGATACTCTCAAAACCTCCCTTCGTCCGCAATTGATAGATGATGACACCTGCCACTGCAAAAGATAAATAATAACCCGCATAAGCCAGTCCGCCTACTAACCCAAAACTCAAACCCAAGTTGGCGGCATTGGTAATACTCTTGGCAAATATCCACGAAATCACCAAACTACCTGTCAACATCCATACATTAGGGACGCGATCTTTCTTTGCCGCTTTAAAGAATTGTTCTTTCGTGCGCGCCAGTGGGGATAATAAAAACAGTATCCCACTTGATAAAAGGACGAGTGCCCATTGCCAGAGTTCGATGGTAGACATAGAATCAATCATCCCACCAAACCCCCACATTGATACTATTCCCATTCGTAGCTGCTGCC
>JAHDHP010000255.1:0-1118 GCA_020631245.1 Bacteroidota bacterium
AAGCACTAGTGGTGTCTTCCGCTGTCAGCCCCACTAGTGCAAGCCTCAATAAGTGTCCATTTCGTCAAGCTACCACTGCTATCCCTCACGCGATACCATGACTGGATGATTGAATGGCATTACGCTGCAATTTGGAGGATGTAGGGCGCAGACCACCTATGTGTCTGCCCTCTTCGAATAAGAGTAAGTACCTATTTTGAAGCTCCATATAATCAGTGAGTCTAGATTTGTTATTCGTCCCTTTGGGTAGACACATAGGTCTATCCCTACATCCATCTTTGTCACCCATCCCAAAAGCCTGCCATTCATCACTTAAAATAGCCCAAACCCTTGCTATGCTTTATCTTTGAGATGAATAGAACGCAGTATTGAAACTGCTGATCTACAAAAATATTCATCATCAACGATAAAAATCATAACATTATGAAATGGCTTCGAATTATTCTTTTTTATGCAATTGCGGTTATTACGTCCAACATTATTCGCTTTGATTTATGGCAGGCATTTGTTGATTTTACCGACCCATTGGAGTTGGCGATTTTGAAGAATAGCTTGGCGGCTATCGGTCCCATCTTAGGAGCCTTTTTTATTTATTATGTATTTAAATTCAAACGAGCGCATACGCTTTTTGGTACTTCTGTAAAATATAGTTTATTGATGCTGTTGTTGCCTATTATTGGTTTTACGATTGTAGGGTTTCCCAATGAAGTAACTAGTCCGCATTACTATGGTTTTTGGATGGCGGTGAGTTTGATTCTTTATGCGATTTTTGAGGAATATGGCTGGAGAGGTTACTTACAAGAAGAGTTGAATGATTATCCTAAATGGGTTAGTATTCTTGTGGTGGGAGTGATGTGGTACGCTTGGCATTTGTCGTTTTTGAAAACTACGGCTTTGCAACCTAATTTGATCTTTTTGGGTGTTTGTATATTGGGTAGTTGGGGATTAGGAGAGATTGTTCGTGAAACGAAGTCGATTGCTTCGGTTGCTTGTTTTCATTTGGCAGGGAATATCTTATTTCAATCAAGTACGATTCGTGAGGCGATGACGATGCAGGAGCGTATGTTGGTGATTGTAGTGCCGATTATCCTGTGGATTGTGATTTTGCAGTTTTGGAA
>JAHDHP010000255.1:1218-6727 GCA_020631245.1 Bacteroidota bacterium
TTTGGGCACACCCAAAAAAATATAATTATAAACAATCTTCTATTGCTCGTAGTGGCATATTTTCGGGGCGTTGTAACCAATTGTTGCTTGGGTAATCGCAGTTGAGATCGATCAGGTGAAGGACGAAGGCGTGTCGAGAATTATTGGAGTGATTGGGGTAGCTGGCGTGTACATTGGAACCATGTAGGATGATGGCAGTACCTGCTTTTACCTCTAGCGGAATCAGTTTATTGAGGTTCCATTTTTTGCGTGTTTCGGGGGTGTCGATGTCGATAAAGGTAGTGCCATTATTTTGCTCGTTGCGAATAAAGCGGTTTTGTATGGGGTATTCGGTATGTGAACCTGGGATGGAGTAGAGGCAGCCATTTTCGATGGTCGCATCTTCTAAGGCAATCCAAATGCCTGTGCAGGAAAGTGGATTGGTGTATAAGAAAGTAGAATCAATATGCGGAGAGACATTTCCACCAATTTGTGGCTGTTTGAAAATGTATTGACTTTGTAAGATAGCTGGTTTTTGTAGTCCTGCTGCTTCGGCTATATCAAATATCTTGGTTTGATAGGCGTGTTTTTCGAATATTTCATCTAAATCATGCATGGCGTGTCCCATCTTATTTACGCATTGTGCGAGTGGTTTTATAAGTTTTCCTTCCTGATTAAAGGCATTTTCCTCAAAGAAAAATCGAATTTTATCACCACTTTCTAGGAAGTAATCGTCGGAGGTGCGGGTTTGTTCATTGGTGGAGAAGATAGAGACTTCTTCCATGTCGAATGCTGTAAGTAGCTGTTGGGTGCGTTCGCGGATGGCTTTTATTTCGGTGGTACTAAAGAAGTTGGGTATGATTAAATAACCATCGTCTTGGAATTGTTGGATTTGGGACTTGGGTAAAGGCATAATTGGTGAATATTAGTATGATGTTATTTTTTCATTTCTACAAGTATATTAAATCCAATTCAAATTTCCTATCTTGGTGTTATGAATAAAGAAATTGTAAGCTTACAGGAAGACGTATCTTCATCCCCTTTATATGGGGAAGATTTAGCTCCAGTGCCCGCATCGAAACGTACTTGGAGTACTTGGAACTTGGCAGCACTTTGGGTAGGGATGGCCGTTTGTATTCCGACTTATATGCTGGCTGCTGATATGATAAAAACGGGGGTTAGCTGGTGGGCTGCCTTGTTGATTATTGGTTTGGCGAATGTGATTATTACCTTACCGATGGTAATGAATGGTCATGCAGGGGTGAAGTATGGGATTCCTTTTCCTGTGATTGGACGGGCGAGTTTTGGAACGAGGGGAATTCATCTGGCGGCGGTGATAAGGGCAATTGTGGCTTGTGGGTGGTTTGGTATCCAAACTTGGATTGGTGGATTGGCGATTTATGCTATTTATCATGCTTTAAGTGGCTCGGTGATGCCCGATGGTTTGACGATGGGCAAGTTTCTTTGTTTTGGTGTTTTTTGGTTGGTCAATATCTTTTTTGTGTGGCGTGGAACGGAGAGTATAAAGTGGCTGGAGATATTTGCTGCTCCAATCTTGATTGTAATTGGGCTTTTATTGATTGGTTGGGGGGCTAAACAGGCAGGAGGTTTTGGAGTTGTATTGGATCAGAGTGAGTATTTGGCAAGTCCTTCAGCTTATTTGGAAGATGGTAGACCTTCTGTTAAAGATGAGGTTTTTGTTCATCTAACTCCACTTCCACAAAAGGGGGATAATGGTTTTTTTAAGGCGCATGATGCAAGGATATTTATTCCAACTAAAGGAGGAGATTACTATAGTAGTGGAATATGGTCACCTATTGATCCTGTAGATCCTAGATACTATATTAGTAATGAAAAAAAATATAATTTAGACTATGCAGGTCTTAAGGATGGATCGAGAACGGTAAAGATACAGTATCGAAAATTGACTCCTAAAGATCAGCCTGACTATATTTCAGGTGAAGTTCATGCTACTTTTCCTGATAAGAAGAAGAGGAGTAATATATGGACTTATTTGATGCTCTTGACAGCAATGGTAGGCTTTTGGGCAACTATGTCTTTGAGTATTGCTGATATAACGCGTTATGCGGCTAGTCAGAAAGCACAGGTTGCGGGGCAGTTTATTGGTTTGCCAGGCACAATGATCCTGTTTTCATTTGTTGGGATTTTTGTGACTTGTGCTTCGCTTATCAATTTTGATTCCATTATGATAGGAGAAGATGCGCCGTGGGACCCTGTTTCATTGGTATCGAAGTTTGAGAATCCGTGGGTGGTAATTATTGCCCAGTGTTTTATGTTAGTGGCGACTTTGAGTACCAATATTGCCGCCAATGTAATTGCTCCAGCTAATGCATTTTCTAATTTATTACCACAAAAAATTAGTTTTAGAGTCGGAGGTGTGATTACGGGAATTATAGGTATTCTTATTTGCCCTTGGTGGTTGATTGGTTATCTCATTCCTTTATTGATTTTTGTGAGTGGTTTATTGGGGCCTGTTTTGGGAATTATGTTGTGTGATTATTTCTTGATTCGTAAACGTGAGTTGCAATTAGCGGAGTTGTTTAAGGTGGATGGGGCCTATGCTTATGGAGGAAGTGGTTTTAATCCTGCGGCGATGATTGCTTTGGCAGTTGGAGTTGGTGCTGTATTGTTGGGCTACTTTATACCTGCTTTAGCTGTTTTGTATAGTTTGTCTTGGTTTACGGGCTTTGGGGTGGCATTTGTGGTTTATTGGGCGTTGATGCGAGGTAAGTAATAGATAAATAATATAAAGACAAGCTCTTAAATGACAATGAAACGTTTAGCATTCCTTATCTTTGCGTTCCTTTTGTGAACGAATTCTAAGCTTTGGCTAAACTTATAAACAAACTCTTGAAAGAGACTTCTTGGGGACTGCTTTCAAAGGCAACAGCAATGCCTTTGTTCTTGTTGCTCAATTTCTTTATTGCCAAATTGCTAGGTAAGGATTTGTGGGATGAGTGGTCATTGTTTAATTCGTATTTGTCGGTGATGGTGCTTTTTTCCATGTTTGGAATTAAGGCTACCATCAAATATGTAGCGGAGCATAACCATACACCACTACTACGAAATGTATTGGATGATGCTTTTAAACTCCGTTTGGGAGTGATGTGTTTTTTTGGTGTATTTATCTTTTTGATTAGTACTCCTTTGGCAAATGGGATAAATAATCCGCATTATGCACCCTTGTTTAAGATAGCAGCCATACTAGTGCCGATAGTGAGTTTCGTAGAGTATTTTAAGGGGGTTTTTAATGGCTTGCATCGTATTAAGTACAACTTTTTTATTACAGCTACCGAGTTTCTTTTCAAATTATTATTTGCGGTTTTATTGTTGCGATACGTTACTAATTTGTCGAGCGTCGTCTATGGTTTTATAGGGGCGGTGATATTGGCAGCTTTAGTAGGAGGTTTTTCTTTCTATAAATATTTTTATACGCAACTAGATCGCACTTCTGAACAGTCCTTTATAAGTGAATTGTTTCGATATAGCCTACCTTTGTTTTTGATAAGTGTAGGCTTTATGATTGCGACAGAGATTGATACAATGATGTTGGGCTGGTTGTCTGAAAAATCGGAAGTGGGAGATTATGGTTTAGCAAAGCAGATCGTTACTAAGTTGCCTCATGTGAGTTATGCGATTGCGATGGGGACGATGCCTGTTTTTGCGAAAATTACGGCTGAGAATAGAGCAAGAATGCGGCAATTATTTTATCGCATTATTGGTTTGAATACCGCTATTTTTCTAGTAGTGGCAGCAGGTATTTTGCTTCTTTCCCGATTCTTTATTTTACTACTCTTAGGAGAAGATTTTGAAGGATCAGTACTACCTTTGCAAATACTAACTGTTTATGTACTTGTATTTTCGTTCATCGTTTTCCTAAATCAATTGTTAGATTATCAGGGAATGGCACGAAAACGAGCGATTAACCTACAATTTTCACTCATTCTCAACATCGTACTCAACTATTTATTAATTCCAGAATACGGGGCAGAGGGAGCAGCTTTTTCTACTTCTATATCTTATTTGCCCTATTTGTTGCTCAACTTATCGGACGTGCGAAAGATTTTGAATTAAACTAATTTATTATAACAGGAGGCAGAAGCAAAAGAACCTCCTAAAATCATTGTTTATGAATATTACAGTTATCGGAACAGGCTATGTGGGATCAGTAACAGGAACTTGTTTTGCAGAAACAGGCAATCATGTTGTATGTGTAGATATTGATGAGAAGAAAGTAGCTGCCTTTAAAAAAGGGACTCCTCCAATTTATGAACCAGGTTTGGAGCTTTTATTAGAACGCAATTTGAAACAAGGTCGTATTGATTTTACCACTGATTTGGCCAGTGCAGTAGATCATGGAGAGATTATCTTTTTAGCACTTCCTACGCCTCCTGGGGAGGATGGTTCGGCTGATTTGTCTTATGTATTAGATGTAGCTAACAAGCTAGGCTTTTTGATTAAGGATTATAAAGTCATTGTGAACAAGAGTACAGTACCTGTGGGCACTGCCGAGAAAGTACATGCAGCGATTAGTGCGAATACGAATATAGATTTTGATGTGGTTTCTAACCCTGAGTTTTTACGAGAAGGTGTTGCCGTAGATGATTTCTTGAAGCCTGATCGGGTGGTGATTGGTGTAAATTCGAAAAAGGCAGAGGAGAAAATGCGAGCTTTGTATGAGCCATTTGTGCGTCAGGGGAATCCTATTTTTGTGATGGATTGGCGTTCGGCAGAGTTGACTAAATATGCGGCTAACTCTTATTTGGCTACTCGTATTTCGTTTATGAATGAGATTGCCAATATTTGTGAGCAAGTAGGGGCGAATGTCGATCATATTCGTATGGGAATGGGAAGTGACTCTCGTATTGGGAAACGCTTTTTATTTGCAGGAGTAGGTTATGGAGGTAGTTGTTTTCCAAAAGATGTATTGGCCTTGAATCGTACTTCGAAACAACATGGTTATAATTTCAATATTTTGGATTCGGTAATTGATGTCAATAAAAATCAACGAGTGCGTTTTATTGATAAGGTAAAGGATTATTTTAACAATGAGTTGGAAGGCTTGAAAATAGGTGTTTGGGGTTTGGCTTTTAAACCGAATACAGACGATATTAGAGAAGCTCCAGCAGTAGATGTGATCCGTGAAATGTTGGATGGTGGTGCTAAAGTGAGTGCTTATGATCCAGAGGCGATAGAAAACGTGAAGGCAATTTATGGAGATCAGGTGAATTTTACAACTGATCCGTATGAAGCTTTAGATGATGCAGATGTTTTATTGATCGTTACCGAGTGGAATGTGTTCCGCACGCCTGATTTTGCGGAAATGGCTAAACGAATGAAGCACAAGGTTGTTTTTGATGGACGTAACCTTTACAAATTAGAGCAGATGCAGCAGCTCGGTTTTTACTATAATAGTATTGGACGTGGGGTGCAGAATGCTGGAGTAGAGGTGGACGCGTGAGGGATAGTAGTGGTAGCTTGACGAAACAGCCACTTTTGTGAAGCAATG
>JAHDHP010000256.1 GCA_020631245.1 Bacteroidota bacterium
TTTTTGGCTGCTAGTCCTTTGGATGCAGACCGCTTGCGTGTTGGAACCGAACACCAAGCTATAGAAGATGTCTTATGGAGTGCTACAAATCGAGAGCTATTTAATATGAATCAGCGAATGGCTGCCAATACAGATACTTTGCAAAGAGTAATGATGCAGTCTAAGCCTCAAATAGTGCATTTTGCTGGTCATAGTAATAAACAAGGTCTTTGTTTGGAAAAAGGAGATGGAACGATGCAAGTAGTGTCAACTAAAGCTTTAGATAGTTTATTTGAACAGTATAAGGAAAAAATATGGTGTGTTTTTTTAAACTCATGTCATTCAAAAGCACAAGCAGAGGTGATTTCAAAACATGTGCCTTATGTAATAGGAATGAAAGAGGAAGTAGCAGATAATGTGGCGATTAATTTTGCTAGAGGATTTTATACGGCTTTGGGAGAAAATAAAAGTTTTTCAGAGGCTTTTGAGTCGGGGATTACCCAAATTTTATTGGATATAGAACCCAATAATGAGTCGAAGAGTCAGGAAGGTGAGACTGATATCAAGAATAGAGGTTTTGATATGGAAAGAGCAAAACGCATATTAAGTGACAAAATCCCTACATTACTTATTAATGAGGAGTTAATTGAAATAATAGAAAAGAGAGAAAGCCTTTTGCCACCACCTATTCCTAAAGATGGGAAAGTACGTATTTTTATTTCTTATGCAGATACAGAACAAGAATTGTTACAGCAAATTCAGATGCACTTAACTCCTATGCGTCTTTTTACCAAAAAGATTGATGTATGGAGCGAATTTGCTTTAAAAGCTTCAGCAAATAGAAAAATGGAAATTACAAAACAAATGAATGATGCCCATATTTTCTTGTTGTTGGTGAGTCCTAATTATTTATTTGCTGAATATACACTAGATCAGATGGAGATCGCAGTAGAACGTCATAAACAGAATAAAATTCGCTTAATTCCAATAATTGTAAGAAATTCTAATTGGCAAGTTGCGCCCTTCGGAGGTTTACAACAACTGCCTTTTAACAATACGCCCATTGTACAATGGTCTGATCGCGACCAAGCTTGGACAACTGTTGTAAAAGGAATAGAAGAAGTAGTAGATGATATACGGAAGGGTTGGGAAAGCAGTAGGAGTGTGTCATAAGCCCAATTCATTCACTAAATCACTAATTCATTCATTCGCTCATTGTCTTTGCGCAAAGGATAGAGGCGGTAGCTTGGCGAAATAGATGCCTTTGTGAAGCAAGGGGTAGCAGGGCTGACGGAGGAAGACACTGCTACCCCTATGCTGAACTGGCAGCTATGAGCCAACTATTAGCCGAAAGCCTGACCCTGCCTGCTACTTGCTGCGACGGTAGGAGCAGGGAGTAGTAGGCGGGGTTGCGCCCAGAAAATCAAATTTAGTATACTATTATGTGTTTTCTGGTTTCTTAATACCTTTTATTACAAAGTAATAATCTCCTTCGGCTATTTGGCGTAAAGAAACACTTTTATTGATGCTATTATTGGTGTCCGAAATATCGAAATCTCCTGCCTCAATATTAGGGACTGCATTTGCTTTCAAATATAATCCTGCTTCTGGGTTGGGAAGTTCGACAGTCACTTTCAATGTACTATCAAAATAAATGGTAGTAGTATTGGGTGTCGGAGGAGCAGAAATGGTGTTAGTAGTATCTACTGAATCGAGAGTTGGGGTTTCTCCATCAATAGGAATATAGCTAGGAATATGCGCGTGTTCTTGTGCCATTTTTACCGCTTTCAAGGCATTGATTTTTCCATATCCAAAATACCGATTATGCCCGTTTATATCATAATTATCGGCTGAAGTGCCAATACGGTCGGTAGTTGATTTAAGGATATGTTTTACTTGATTGGCGGTTAAATTCGGACGAACAGATAAAATGAGGGCACAAATACCTGCTACTAGAGGACAAGCACTGGATGTGCCACTAAAATTATGAATGATTTTATATGACCTGCTATATTGGGATATTTCGGCTACTCCTACTGTACTAATCCCTGCTCCTTTTCCTGCTTCTATATCGTCAGGATATTGTCTGTTATCGCGTCCGTTTGAAGGCGCAGTTATGAATATTTGATTGCCAAAACAAGAGTAGTCAGAACGATCTCCGCGACTATTGCTGGCTGCTACAGTGATGACATCGGGATGCGTTGGAAAGTCCATTACTGCATAAGGGTTATCAGGATGACTGATACTATATCCTCCGTTTCCTGCTGCAAAGCAAATGATAGAGCCTTTGCCATTTCGCCCTTGTGTGGCCGCTTTATGAATGGCTTCTTTCATTCGCGTAGATAGGATGTAGGATGCTTTGCCAACTGCCCAACTACAGCTAATAACATCGGCCTGCATGGCATGTTCGAAATAGGCTTCAATCAAACGATCTGATATTCCCCACGTTTTGATAGGCATAAATTTAGCATTGGGACAAGCTCCTAAAATTCCTGCTGCCATATCATTGGCTAATGCAACACCTGCACAAGAAGTGCCATGTTTATCGTCAGCACTAACAGGTAATACATGTTGTTGATAATCATTAAAACTTTTAGGATCGACAATTTTATTTTGATTGGCGAAGGCAGGATGTCCTATAGCAAATGCATCATCTAAAACGGCAATTGTGATTGCTGAAGAACCTAAATTGCCCATTGCTTCCCATGCTTGCCGAATAAATACACCCGAACCAGCTTGAAACATATCTGGGTTGCGCGTTTGGTTTCCTGCATTTAAGAATGACTCTTGAAATTGCCCATCTCCTAAATGCCATTGTGGATTATTGACGGCATGAGAAGGTAGTGGGAAGCTCGCTTTTTGGATGGGGGTTAAAAAGTCAGGTTCGGCTAATTGAACCTCTTGCTTATCAATGAGTTGCAATGCAATTGTAACAGCATCTTCACCTTGTGGAACTGATACTACTAGTTTATGTGGAGTTCGTATATCCTGAATGTCTAACTTGTATTCTTGAAGTATTTTTTGGCAATCTTTCCATTTAAATGAATAATGAAAAATGATATATATGTCTCCTGTTGCCATCATAGGCAGTGATTCTTGGTTTGCTCCCTTTTCATTACTTAGATTGAAAAGGTGAAAAAATGGAGTAGATGCCTCGCCTCTTGACTTGGGGATATTGTCTCTATTTACAATATTAAAGCCTTTCAAAAAACTTGGTGCTATGTTTTTTGGAGTTATACCTCTAGAGGAGGGAGCTTGTGGATCAGATGCAATGACGACTTGTGTGTCGTTTTTTTGAATATGAAGGGTTTGTCCTCCATAGGGAAGAGAAATTTTAGACATAGGGTAAAATTATGGGGTCAAAAAAAAGTGCATGCCGATAACAACATACACCCAATAAAATCGAATGAGTTATACAATGGTTTCACCAGCCTCTTCCTCCTGATAATAAGGATTATCCAAATTAAATTCGATCAAACGGGTAAACCAAAACGGATTAGAAGGCTGTGTACGACCAAAGAATCCACGACCAGCCGTTTGGAAACCCTTAGCTTGTTCTACAATAGGGTGGGGGACACCTTGTTGAGATAAAGTAGTGGCATCAAACTGTTCGGTACTCGCAATGACCAACATATAAATGGATTCTTCCTTCCAATTATACTTAGGAGAGCCAATATATTTTTCTTGAGAAATAGGAAGAGCTTGTCCCTCTAAAGAGGTGATTTCCGCCCCTGATTCTAGAAGCTCCGTCCCGCCAGTAAGTAGGGTAGGGAAGATTCCAAAATCGGCATTTAAACCGATCAGTGCGACGTATAAATTTTGATTAAAATTATTTTTTAGTTTGATATAGGTGTTGGTATAAGGATTGTCTGTCATGTCGCTCCAATCGGGCACATGCTGGTAGGTCAATGCCAGGCTATTATTTACAATTGGAGCTTTATGATTTTGATTATCAGCATCTTGGTAACTTACATCCACTTCTAGTTGATCCAAACTGCTGATATGATCTTGATTCGGATTGCGTAGTGTTTTTACAAATTTCCACTGAGCAATGCGTGTAAGATAACGCTGTAAGCTTCGATTACTTTCATCATTATAGCCTCCTGAAATTTGGCGCGCAACGGGCTTTCTATAAACAGGATCTACAATTGTAATATTGCCATTTCTTGCCTGAACAATATAATCGGCCGTATTCGGAGAAAGTACCCATTCAATACTAGGTTGCTGGTTATCCGCTTGATGGAAGAAATTGCTAATAGAGTTAGTACCTTCCGCATCTCCTTCCAATAGGAGCGATAAACCGCTTTTCAGTAGACCATTGATACGAACCGAATAGGTTTTCTCATAATCTAAATGAATAGTAGGTGAAACTTTGGCTTTATCTAGTGAAATACTATTAATACTAACAGTCGTAACAATACTTTCCTCTTCATCAATCACCTCCACCATACACTGCTTGCTCAAGCCATGTAAAGCACCCGCATCAATCACCCACGATTGAAGCTGATTATATCTATCATACGACAAATTGAATCTATCTGCTTTCCCTTTTCCACCACCCGCAAAAACAGTCGCATACACCTGATCCTCATCTCCACTAAACTCCATCACAGGATTTTGTTGATACCAATTATTGATCGCCATCTTCACCCGACGATGTAAATCCCAATAAGAAATATCACCACTTGTTTGTTCGAGTACCTTGATAAAGTTAGAGGTGAATACTCCACCTTCCCCTCGCAATTCATACGAACTTTGCCCCGATTCACAAGCCGCAAAATGGATATAATTACCAATTGGAAGCAGTTCTTCTACAGAGTCAGTATTGCGCGCTTGGATTTCTGTAAATTCCTCATGAAAAATAAAATCTCCCCAATATCGTGGTTGAAACGGGCGAGCCATACGTCGAGTCACTAATTCTCCTCTCATATTCGTGCCAGAGTGGCAACAATCGGTAATAGAAACTAATTGATTGCCATTAGCAGTCACCTTCCCAATCAAATAGCGCAATTCCTTATCTGACAATAAGCTGCGAGAAAACTGCGTATCATGACACACCAATGCCTGCAATTTATCATTAGCTTCATTAAAACGTCCACCCGCATCTTCCTGCGTACCATGTCCCGAATAATAAAATAACAGCGTTTCATGAGGTTCAGCAACCGTCAAAAAATCTTCAAAACCACTAACCATATTTGCCTTAGTCGCTTGTGCATTCGTCAACACCTTCATTTCCACCTCAAAATCATTGTTCTTTAGACTTTCCAAATAGGCTTGCACTTTTTCCACATCCTGTACACAACCCGACAAATTATTTTCAGACATATGTTGATACTCGTTAATGCCCACCAATAATGCACGCATTTTCTTTTGCTCAAGAGGAGCTATTTCTTGTATCTCTTCCAACTCTATAGGCGTTTTCTTTGGGTCAACCCCTCTAGGCACCACCTTCGTACCACCAAACAATTTACGCTTCAATCCCACCGCTTTAAACAAAGGTGTCGTTTCCTTTCTCGCCAACACCTTTACATCCATTCCCTTTGAACGTACTACTTGAAAATTGGCGTTACTATCCGTGATTTTCAAGTTATCTGTACCCACCTGCGCTTCTGCACAAATACTAATGCTCCCATTCCCCTTTTCCGAATACAAAATAGTCGCATTTTGCGCCACTTTTAATTCAGTAATCACAATCCATTCGTACTCCCAAACGCCAGCATTATATTGATCTTTAATAAATTTTCGTAATTTCAATCCTTCATCAATCAACAAAGTCTTCACCATCTCCGCCTTCATATACACGCCCCCTTCCTTACCAAAAGAAATATCAAATCCCGCCTTCCCATCTCCCAAAGCACCATCAGGCGTATTCAGGTTTATATTGGCATTCGTACTTATACTCACATTCCCTTGCGATTGATATTCAAAGTCAGCCTCACTTTCTCCCTCTTTAGTAGTAAAAGTAAAATTCAGTTCACTAATATTTGTGATGCGCGTAAAAACCCCTTTATTCAGGGTTCCAATATCTCCCAATGCCAAAGGGGTGTCAGGAGTCCAGGTAGCATGGTAGCCAAATTTTGTTGCTAGTTCGTTAACGTATTTGCGGTTGTCAGCCATAATTGGAGTTTAGTTTTGTTGTTATTTGAATAATAGTATACTACAATATATTATTCCCCTCCTCGGAGGGGCTAGGGGTGGGTCATAATCAGATAATCTGCCAAACATTTTTGATATGACTTGTCACTTAGATGGTTAAATATATTTTGATAATCAAAAATATACGAAAATAGTCATAATAGAGAAATGATTTAGGTAATATGATATTTGTATGACAATACTATTTGGTATCTAAATAACTAAAGTCACAAAAAAGTAAAATTGAAATATATTGGAATATGTAGCTTGTTTTATAAGTGAAATGCTTTTTATATTATCCTCTTATTTATTATTTTAAATGTTTATTTGGGCGTGTCCCGCTTCTCCATAGCAAGGGGTTTAAACCCTTTGCTATGGAGAAGCGGGTCGGGCTATTCGCTAATAGTTGCCTCACACCCACTTGTTCCGCATAGTCCTAGTACAGTGTCAATATTAGAATGCGGGTTCAGCTTTAAAAGATTTTTTTGGCTAGTCAAGGCGTAAAACGTAGACATAGCCTTAGCTACGGCGAGGCTTTACAACGCAGAATTGACGAAAAAAGATTTAAAGTAACCCAGCATTTTAATGTTGACACTGTACTAGCAGTG
>JAHDHP010000257.1:0-5137 GCA_020631245.1 Bacteroidota bacterium
GTGATTTAGCCAATTTTTACAACAATTATTTTATTAATTTAAAAATAAATATTGAATCTATCGAAGGTAAACGCTTTAAGGAAGAGTTTGGTGTTTCGGTAGTTCCTGATTTATTGTTTTTTGACTCTACGGGCGACTTGGTGCATCGAGAAGTAGGAGGACGTAGTATAGCAAAGATGAAACTAGTCGGCCGACAAGTACAACTCGATGTCGGCAATACATCGATAGGTGATACTTTTGCAAATGTAAGTGAAACTCCTGTTAGCTTACCTAGTAAACCTCGAAGTCGTCAGGGAAAGACAGAAGCTACGACAACTGTGTATACGTATGAAAATAAAATCGAGACGCCTGCTCCTACTCCCCAAGCCTCGTTGAAAATAGTGGATGGGATTGTCGTTGCTCCACCACCGCCTTCCAATTTGGATGATGACCAAACATCGCTCACTACCATGTATGACAACCGACCAGTACGACGAACCTTGACAGGTTCTAGTAGTGATCCAATTGAAAGTATTATGGTGATGAAAAAAGCTGATCCATCAACAGAAGTGTCGCTTAATACTACACCGAGCGGCGTTTCTACGAAAAGTATTTCTATACAAGATTTGCCTCCTCCGAGTCAAACGGTTATTGTTGATGGTATTGTTAGTGCTGCTCCTCCCCCGTCGGGTTTAGCGGATGAAGTAATCGTAGAAGTGCCTTCAGAAATGGTAACAGAGGTAGAAGTGGAGGCATTACATGCTGCCGTTTTAACTCCCATTTCTACAACGCCTGTGGCAACTCCTGCTCCACAAATACCTACGCAAGCTACTCCAAAAATTGATTTTAAAAAGCAATCATCGCCTACTGTTCCTATCCAAGCAATGACAGCGTCAACTACCAAAATGACTTATAAATTAGCGAGTTATAACCCTGCTGATCACCCAAGGTTATACCCTCAATATGAGGTTTCTTTAACAAAGTTGCACGAAATGTATGAAGCGGGTGAATATCGAGGTTCTTTTTTGTACGAGTATGCTTATCGGCTGAAAAAACATGATTTAGAAACCACTAAAATAGTCAATCAATATATTCAACGACAACGTTCTAGAGGAAATCTCAACAAAGCAAAAAACATGCAGTTTGTATATGATTTTATGGGAGATTACGCTTCTAATTCCTTGATTATCTTAGTCAATCAATTGAATGACTTTCATCGTATTTATGGAAAAGATAAAATTACAGAACGATTTAAGCAATCAATTCGCTTGGGTGTAGAAGAGGCTGGCAAACAAAAGGATGAAGGACAACTAAAACGTCTTATTCAACTGACTGAAAAGGCTCAATTGGAGGATGGGGAAATGTTTATCTTTTTAATCCAATCTGATTTTTATGAACGAAGTCTCAATTGGGAAAAATATGCGATTGTTACTCGACAGTATATGCGACAGTATGCGGGTACAGATCCACAATTTTTGTATCGTAAAGCGTGGAATTTAATGCGTGCTTCAGATAAGAAGAAGGATATTTTGTTGGCTAAAGAATGGTTAGAGCGTTCGGTTGAATTGGAAGATCGTTTTTATAATAATGAGGCACTTACTCGTATGTTGTATAAATTGGGTAAAAAGAAAGAGTGTCGGGTTGTAATGGCTCACGCGTTGGATTTGGCGGAGAAAGAAGGGGAAAATGCTGCAAGGTTGTTGAGAATGAAGGAGGAAATGGGGAACCACAGAGCGCACAAAGAGGGAAACACAGAGCGCACAGAGGAAATCACAGAGAGAAAATAAGGGGTACAGGTTTTGTAGGGGGCGATGCCTTGTGCTCGCCCTAGAACAGTGTCAATATTAGAACAAGCATTCTCAGAGAGTGGAAATCACAGAGGGTTGGGCTTAGTTTTTTTGTTCGAGGAGGGCTTTTAATTCTTCTATTTGTCCTTGTAAATTATCAATTTTTTCTTCTAAGACAATGTTATTATCAATGGTCATTTCATCGACAAAGACGGCATTGGCGAGTGAAATACCAAATATCCCACCAATAAGAATGATCCCAACAAAGTAAAACCTCGAAAGTCCATTCATGACTTCATTACCATTCTGATCTTTTACAATCTCCGTTACCACTTCATTCCACCCTTCTAATGTAAATAATTGAAAGATGGTATAAGCAGCCAATAAAGGGTTTTCAAAATATTCGGGTGATGAGGCTCCATAAAAGTGACAGGTGATGACTGCCAGCACAAAATTTAAGGTTCCCAATGCAATCAATACAAATACGGATGCTTTAAAAGCACGGATTAATCCCACTGCTAATTGTCGCATATGGGGTACAAACTGTATGAATTTTACTAAGCGAATAAGTCGCAATAAACGAAAGAGGAGGAAGATGGAATTAGGCGAGTGTGTATAAATCGCTCCTAAAGCAGGTAATGATAAGATCACAATGACAAAATCAAAGATATTCCAACCACTCCTGAAAAACTGACTTGGCCCTAGCACAGTCATTCTCACCACTATTTCTATCAGAAAAAGACCAATAAAAATACAATCGAGCGTTGTTAGTAAGGTATTCTCTGCTAATCTAGGGAACGCTAATAAAAAAATGACAAGTGCATTGAGTAAAATGGCACTAAAAATAAATTTCTCTGATAGAAAAATCTTCTTTAACATAAACCTTGCATGAATAATAAGTAATTCGCTGTCAAAATAATTTGTAAAAACACTTAAATTGAAAAAATAAGACTTATTTTTGTAAAATATCCGAACCTATTCTTAATTTGTACAAATGTAGTATTTAAACGGCATATATTATATTTCATTAATCCCTTTCTTTACCAATCACCACAAGCCCCTTTCAACTCTCGTAAAGTTTTATTTGCAGAGCGCTACTAGCCTACTAGCCTATAACCCTAAATTTGACTGTTTTTATGTCTCTGCTTTCATTTTTACAAGACCCTACACTCTATGACTTTCAGTCAGAGAGTATCATGGGACTGACACAATTAGCTCAAGGATTTGCACTCAATATACTCGCTCTTTTAATAACGATCATTCTACTTTATAAAAGTAAGTTTAATCATCATATTCCTGCTTTTGGCTTGGTCATAGCTAATATGACTGTTTTTGTCATTGGCTACTTGACCGCGCAACCTTTAGTAGCTATCGGATTAAGTGCTTGTATACTTCTAGGAGCTGCCATTCTGACCCATCAACATGCGGGTAATCGGATGAATCAATGGGCCTTTGTCTTATTAGCTACGTTACTGGGCTGTATTAATGCTATGATAGGAGTGGTTAATATTTTTGAGTTACTTATAATCAACTTATTACTAGTCAGCCTAAGCTTTCTAGCTTATTGGTTTTGGATACGTCCTGCCTATAAATCGCAAACTATTACTATTAGCCAGCTTTCACTCCTAAAACCCACCAATAAAGCGGAATTGCTCCTACATTTAAAACGCAAAACAGGGCTTTCCATTCAGGAAATAGATATTCTACATATCAATCTTAGCAACGAAACAGCCGATCTTCGTGTTTTCTATCATGAAAAAACACTACTAAAGCATTTAGATACAAAGGAGGAAAATGTACATAGGAATAAATCGGTGGTAAAGCATGAGAATATTTATCCTAAACCTTCTGAAGAGGAGGAAAAAATGATTCATGAAATGATGGAGACATCAAAGAAGAAGAAAATTATCTTGAAACCTGATTCTAGAGAAGAAGTGAATCAGTTATTAGGTTCTTGATTGACCTTTTTCTGGAAACAATCCTTTAATACCTGCTTCACTAGCCACACAAATACCTCGTTCGGTAATCAAACCTGTTACTAATCGAGCGGGCGTTACATCAAAGGCATAATTAGCTGCTTGACTAGCAGTTGGTGTCAATTGTACCTGCTCCACTTTTCCATTTTGAAGCAAACCCTGAATATGTGTTACCTCACTCGCTCTACGCTGTTCTATTGGGATACTAAAACCATCTGCCGTTTTCCAGTCGATAGTGGTAGAAGGTAATGCCACATAAAAAGGTACTCCATTATCATGTGCAGCTAATGCCTTTAAATAAGTACCAATTTTATTAGCTACATCTCCTGTGTACGTTGTTCGATCTGTACCTACAATGCACATATCTACCATCCCATGTTGCATCAAATGCCCTCCTACATTATCCACAATGACTGTATTCGGTACACCATGTTCATTGAGTTCCCAAGAGGTTAAACGCGCTCCTTGATTGCGCGGTCGCGTTTCATCCACCCATACATGTACTTTTATACCTTTTTCATGCGCCATATAAATTGGTGCCGTAGCTGTTCCCCAATCAACTGTAGCCACCCAACCCGCATTACAGTGGGTCAATATATTTACCGTCTCTCCCTTTTTCTTTTTACTAATCGCTTCGATGAGCGGCAAACCATGCAAACCAATATTTTTACAAATCTCCACATCTTCATCACACACATTTTTGGCAGTTGCCAAACTCACAGCTATTTTTTCTTCTAGTGTATCGACGGTAGCTATAGCTGCTTTTTGTCGTTCCAATGCCCATTGTAAGTTAATGGCTGTTGGACGCGTTGCCAATAAGGTGTCAAAAACCTCGGCGTACATTTGATCAATATCTTCGATGTTGTTACGTCTAGCATTAAGCCCAGCTAAGTACATACCGTAAGCTGCGGTAGCTCCAATCAATGGCGCGCCTCGTACTTGCATTTCTTTGATGGCAAAAGCCGTATCTTCAACTGTTTTTAATGGGTGAATGACAAAACGATGTGGGAGGTATCGCTGGTCAATAATTTCGACGATTTGTGGATTTTCTTTGGAGAGCCAGATTGCTCGGTAGTGTTGGCCGTTGACATTCATAGGTATGTATAGGGTTGGTTAATACTTCAAATTCCGCTGCATATCTCGCTGCATATCCCGATCCTTGATCGTATTTCGCTTATCAAAAAAGCGTTTTCCTTTCACCAGCGCAATTTCTACCTTAATAAAATCACGTTCATTGATAAATACTTCGGTAGGAACAATGGTCAAACCCTTTTCTTTCATTTTAGCCTCTAATCGTTTCAACTCTCGTTTTTGCAATAACAATTTGCGAGCTGATTTAGGCGCGTGATTCGTAAAATTAGCTGCTTGGTTATACTCGGCAATATGCATATTTTT
>JAHDHP010000257.1:5237-6704 GCA_020631245.1 Bacteroidota bacterium
GCCTCCTCAAATCTTCTCGCTATCTCCTCTATCGCATACTTTCCATCTTTCTTTGGTGTCTTTGGTGGTGGACTCTGTGGGGTATTATTCGCATCAATGATATATATTCGCCCAGAATCCCAATCTCGCAAAATATCTAATTCGGCAAATTCTAATTGAATATAACGACAAAATTCGACAATTTTTGCGACTTCCTCCTCTGAAAAAACATCCAAAGTCGAAAGAAGTTCCGTATGGCGAGTAGGATTATCAAAACGATGCTCCATCGGCTTATATTTTCGATACACATAAGGCATCACCTCATAATTCAAAACAGGCACTCGAATATCCATTACCGTACGCGGATCGACCAAATTATTAATCAAATATTGGTATACAAAACCCGCTTCCACTTCTTCTATTGGGCACTGTATCACCACCCCATCATGAATCGCATTTTGATTATTTTTTTTCAGGCATTTTCCTTTGTAAGTAAGCGGGTCAATTGTCACTCCATAACCAAACACCTCTTCAAAAGCTTTATCTACAAACACCTTGCTAATATCGCGACTATACAAGTTTACCACTTTTTGTTCCTTCGCCACCTCTTCCAACAATTCATATTCTTCTCGCACCGTCAAATACTCCCAATAAATCGCTGCATCTATTTTTTCAGGCATTTTATTCGTTATATTATACCCTAATACCGTACTCGATCGATACAAAGTTGATCCGCGACTCGGATAATGTGGGTAACAAAATATAGTACGATGCTCCCTTCCATTTCGCCAATAAAATCGCCACTTCCGCCACCAATGACTCATATCTTTGAGTATTATTTCGGTGAGGGGCATCTCTTTGCGATATTTGTTGTAGATGCCTCGGCGATATTTTTTAAGGAAGTACATAGGCGTGCGATGTGCGATGTGCGATGTGCGATGTGCAAAGATCGTTCAATCCAATGAGTTTGCCTATTTTTCGAAGAATAAAATGAAACACAATCACACAATCACTCATCAACCCAATAACATTTTTCTGGGCGTGCCCAAGCGGCAATACTACCACAGCCTTACCCGTTCATGCGTCCTCGCATGAACACCCATACATCCACATGTGTCCTCGCATGAAACGAACAAGCAATGGCAGCACTGCCGCTTGGTCGGGCTTTCCGCTTGTAGTTGACTCCTAGTTGCCTGTTCAGCATAGTCCTAGCGGTGTCTTCCGCTGTCAGCCCCGCTAGTCCTTGCTTCACGAGGCAGCTACTTCGCCAAGCTACCGCTGCAATCCCTCACGCAGGACAATGAGTGATTGAGTGAATTAGCGAATGAGTGAATGGCATTACGCGCTTATTTTTATAGGTGGACTGTCCAAAAGTCTCCTCCTCGGAGGAGATATAGAGGTGGGTATTTTTGATAGTTATCGCCCCCTCTAACATGGCAAGTTTTGAATAAAAACCACTCTTCTAAAATAATAGAGGTGCAGCGCACC
>JAHDHP010000258.1 GCA_020631245.1 Bacteroidota bacterium
AAGCATGAAAAAATGACCTTCAATGCGAAGCAGTTTGTATTTCGTGAAGATACACACCCTAAATACTTATACTTTATTGAATCGGGCAGTGTAAAAACATTCCGAACTAATCTGCATGGAAAGGAATTGATTACGGGTATTCATACCGCAGGTAACTATGTGGGTTATTATGTCTTATTCGAAGGCCGCCCGTATCAAGAATCGGCTCTTAGCCTTGAAGAAACAAGCATTTCTCTAATTCCCAAAGATGAATTCTTTCAGTTGATTTCTGCTGATCGAAATGTAGGTATGTCTTTTATACAGCTTCTCGCTAATCAAGTGGAGCAACAACAAGATCGTTTGATAGCAATGGCTTATGCTTCGGTACGGCATCGTTTGATTAAGGGCTTATTGGATTTAGGACAACAGGCAGCAGAAGGAAAAGATCGGGTAAGTATTGAAATTGGTCGAGAAGATTTAGCTAATATTGTTGGTACGAGTAAGGAAACACTGATTCGGACTCTTTCGGATTTGAAAGATAGTGGTTTGGTGAGTACGAAAGGGCGGTATACGACTATTAATAGTTTGAAGAAATTAGAGGACTTATTGGAGTATGCCTAGTACACGCTAATCATTGTCCTTAAAGTTACAAGTGTTAATACCTAATATGGCATATAAAGGACACCATCCTAATATGGCTTGTAAAAAGAAGTATACTGCTAGAAACAAAAATGCGGGTTGATTGAAAACTCCCATTAAGATTCCAGCAAACATCATGAGTATATATCTAATGCTTATATCGAAAAAATTCATATTATATTCCATCATTATTATTTTTTAGTGATTGCATTATTTTTTTAAAAAGTTGAATTATTGATCAGGGATAATAACCACTGGTTTTGTTGTTGGAGTACAGTAGTTGGCTGCATTCCGAGTAATAACATCACTTGTTTGAATTGGATGTATTGTTGAAATATTTGTGAAAACACGTTGGGAGTGATCACTTCATAATCAAGATCATAAAACCTATGATCCTCGAAATGCAGCTTAACTACTGACTCTAATTGGGTTAGTAAATGACCTTCAAATGGTACCGTTTCTTGTGCAATTGATAAATCTTTAACTAGATGACATACTTTGATTTTGTCAGGAATCATATGTTCACAAATAGTTGCTAACTGTTCTATTGGTTGATAATCATTTATATCAAAGACGAGCGTAAATATGATTGTATTCGGTAGCATGTCATAAAGGTATTGATTCGTTCAAGGAAAAAAGATGAGCTATATCACATTGCCAATTGATTTTCATCATTGGCTTTCTCATCTTCTTGTTTAGAGTTCTCTAAAAACCGAGTAATGAGTACGGGTATTGGAGAATGAGTGATTACATATTCAGATAAGCTACCCATTAAAAAGCGAGCAAAACCCGTTCTTCCATGTGTTTCCATAACCACCATATCTGCATCTAATTTTTCAATACCTTTGATAATACCCTCTTCAATATTGTCAAAGAGTCCAATTCGAAGTTTACGAGGCTCAGCAAACTTATAAGAGATAAGGTCTTTCCAAACACCTGGATTAAAAGGTGTTTTCATGCCTGGTAATTCAATTTGTAGGAGGTAGATTTCTGCTCCGAACCAGTAGGCAAAATTGAGTACCAACATAAGCGTTGGAAGCATATTATGTGGTTCCACAAAATCACTCGCAAAAACAATCCGTTTGGGCTGGAAGTTTTGAGTTTTGGTAGGGATTGCTAAAACGGGACAATGGGCGGTGCGAATCATCTTCTGCGTTTGCGTTCCCATCAATTTTCTACGCCACCCAGTTGCCCCGTGCGTCCCCATGACAATTAAATCATCTGTTTTGCTTTCGCTAAGTTTAGCAATGGTATCTTTTAGATCGCGATTGACAGCAAGTGTCCAATCTACTTGTAGACCTTCGAAATAATCAGATTTAGATAGTTCTTCTAATAGTCCTTTTCGCTTATTAATTTGCTGTCTGGTATACGGGAAATGTTCTTCCTCTTCTTTGGTCAGTCTCTCCCAATCTACAGGAGTTGAAAAAATGTTTACTAATTGAATGTCACAATTTGCTCTTGCAGCGATTTCGGCTGCGGCTCTAGCTGCTTTTTCTGCACATTTAGAAAAATCAGTGGGGACAAAAATATTTTTCATAGTTGTAAATTTTATAGTGGATGATTAATTGTTTATTTATTAATGGGTAAGGGGAATTTAATTTAGCGCACTACTAATAGTGGCATTTCTTTACTGTATTCAACCAATTGCTCGGTAATACTGCCAAATACGATACTGTCAAATCGAGAATGTCCTTTAGCTCCAGTGATGATTAAATCACCATAAATGCTTTGTGCATGTCGATAAATATGTAAGGGAACATTACCAAATGTATTTTCAACAAATGACACCTGTATCTTACTACCATCAATATTATTATCTTCCAAAAAGCGGAAATATTCTTTCTGGCAACGGTTCTGAATAACTGATAGAAACTTATCATAGTAAGTATCAATATAGTAGTAGTTGACGGTCGGAACATCGTAAACATGTACACAAGATACTTCTGCATTGGTTCGTTGTTCGGCAATTTCAAGAGCAGTTTTTAATGCTCGGTAAGAATGCTCAGAAAAGTCAATGGGTACAACGATTCGTTCAATAACAGGAACTGCCATTTCAGGTACAAATAACACAGGACATGCTACTTCTCTGGCTAGTTTTTTTCCTTGCACTTGATGTGTCATTGCTGTTTTCTTATTTCCAACAATTAACAAGTCAGCTTTTTTCACTTTCGACCAGTGGATCAACTGCTCCAAAGGTTTTCCTTCTAGTATTTCTACCTCCATTTCCATTTCAGGAAACTTGCTATACACCTCTCCAATACTTTCTGATAGCCTTCGCTTGATCATCTCATCTGTAGGTTCCATTGCATTAACCATTTCCTCATAGTCCATTAATATATGGGAAGGAACAGCTAAGTTCTTTTCTACATGTACAAAGTAAGCTTTCTCTGTCTGGCATTTAGAAGCAATCAGTTGAGAGTAATAAAGTAGCTTCTCGTCGGTTGCGGAAAAATCTAACGCAACGATTATTTTTTTAAAGTTTGTCATGGGATTGATTTTTGGTGAACGACTTACTCCAAAGTTCAGCTAAAAAACACAAAGCAAAGATGAGATACGTCATGAGCCACATTGATGTTAATCAATTCACTTATTGACACCTATCATTGAGATAGCTTCATAATTGAGTGATATTGCAGTTGTAACCCGATACAATTAATGAATCATTAAATCATCTTTATTATGAGAAACATATTGTTCCCCACCGATTTTTCAGCCAATGCTAATAATGCCTATCGCTATGCTTTAAAACTAGCAGAAACCGTAGGAGCTGATATATTAACCTTGCATGTAGCCAGTCCTTTAAGTGTAAGTGTTCCTTACTTATCAAGTACTGTAAAGGAGCTAAAAGCCCAAAACCAAATAGATGCATTCTCAAAATATAGAGAAGAGGTGCGCTACATGGAACCTTCTAATGTACTTCATCGACCAACAGAAGTAGTTGTCCGTCACTTACTCAGAGAAAGTACAGAAGTAGCTCAAACTATATTAGAAGTAGCCCAAAAAGAAGCTGTTGATTGGATAGTGATGGGCACACAAGGAGCTACAGGAATTAAGGAAATGATTATAGGAAGTAACACTGCTAGAGTCCTAGAAGAAGCTCCTTGCCCAGTGTTAGTTGTACCAGAAGAAGCGAAATATCACGGGCTTCGCAAAATGGTTTATGCGACCAATTTTGAATGGTTGGAAGAAAGTTATATGCTCAAAGTAGTTGACTTAGCCATCTTACTAGGTGCAGAACTTCACTTTCTCCATGTCAATTTGAGCCATACCTACCGAGCAAGTTCAAAAATGGAAGAATGGAAAAACATGCTCTATGGAAAAGACAATATCTACTTCGAAATTATCGAAGGCTTGAATTTAGAAGTAGTGCAAAGTCTCGAAAATTATGTCGAAGAAAACGATATAGACCTATTGGCCATGCTAACACACAAGCGAGATTTTTGGGAGCGTATTCTAAGCATTAGCTACACCCAAAAGATGTGTTTTCACACACATACACCACTCCTCATTTTTAAGAAAGAGGAATAGGAAGAAGCCATTCATTACTTAGACACCTTCTATTTTATTTCAACACCCATTAAAACCAAGATCATGAAAAAGGCAACATATATATACTTAGTGATAGTTCTTAGCATTTCGCCCCGATGCTTATCTCTACGATGGCATAGATGAAATTGTAGATGAAGAAGCACATAATGTACAACGAGAATTGTGGGAAAGCAGGGTGTTTGCTATAAAAGTAGGATGGGCGTTTTAGTTTTTTGGGCGTGCCCCCATTTTTCTTTCTTCGCCCGTTCATGCGTCCTCGCATGAACTAATGGCGAAGAAAGAAAAATGGGGTCGGGCTATCCGCTTGTAGTTGTCTCACATCCGCTAGTTCAGCATAATCCTAGCAGTGTCTTCCTTCGTCAGCCCTGCTAGTCATTGCTTCACAAAGCGGCTGTTTCGTCAAGCTACCGCTTCTATCCCTCACGCGGAAAACGTCCGACGATGGAACGATTTGCGTCCGACGGAAGGTACTTTTACCCTTCAACATACATGGTGCAATATCGTAAATCGTCGGACATCGCATCGTAAATCGTTCAATCGTCGCACGCCCAACAAATAAAAAAACCCTGACCACTCGAAAGTCGTCAGGGTTACATTTTAACTAGCACATCATTGAAGTGCTATCTCAATCAGAGCTTATCGTTGCTCTTTTGAGATCACTAATTTCTCCATTTGCACATCACCGTTTGGAGTTGTGATTTGGAGGATATAGATACCTGTTGGTAATGGCCCAGGTGTGAAAGTCATACTGTTTAGTATACCACCTTCTACTTGCCCATTGAACAAGTTCAATAACTTCGCTCCATTGATGTCGTACAGTTCGATTAATGCTTCACCACTTTCTCTTGTACCAAATTCGATAGTAGATTCTACACTCATTGGGTTAGGATAAACATGTAGTGAATTCTGATCGGTTGGAGCTTCTTTTCCACGACCACTTGGGCGAATACAATCAACCCAGTACCATCCTTCTGTTACTTGAACAGGAAGGTCAGTCAATGGATCATCATCAATAGCAGGATCACCATTTTCATCGAATGGACCAGCAGGGTTACCAGAATCAGTAACGGTTACTGCATACCATCCATAAGGAAGGTCGTATAATTCGGCACGTCCTTCTGCCAATGCACCAACTCCTGCACCTACAATTTGTGGGCTTGGGTTGTTTTGCCATGTAAATGGACCAGACCATTCTAAGGTATAAGGAGCGGTACCATTTTCAATGTCAATAATGATAGAACCTTCACCATCACCTAAACCACGAGTTAGACAGTCATCACCTTCAATTTGGTGCGTGTGAATATCCAATACCTCTTGTGGGTTACTTGTTTCTTCTGGGTCATTGGTAGCATATACTTCACAACCTAATGCATCGGTTACAGTCAGTGCCCAAATTGCATTATCAGAGTAGATGATTCTAAACTCGCGATCACCATCAGGGAAAGGTGTATTATCATCCGATTCTACTCGAGCATTACGTACATATCCAACTGCATCCCAAGTGTAGGTATAAGGCAATACGCCATTGTAGACATCTACTTCTACTTTGTTGTAGTAGAATGGACCTACCCCACCTTCGTTACCCTGGTAATAAGGTATAACCATCACATCTAAATCACATACTCCTGGTAATACCACCACATCTGTTGGGTCATCATCATCTACAGGAATATCTGTAGTACAACCTACTGCATCTACTGTAATATTGTTGGTATAGTTAGAAGTTCCACCTGTTACGGTACAAGTATAAGATTCTACATCACCAACTGCAAAGATACCATCACCTGTACCAGGTGCAACGGTTCCATTATCAGAATCAATAGAGGCAAAGGTCGGTATACAACTTGTGACATCTAATGTTCCAGCAGTTGTAAAGTCATTGAGTACTACATCACAAAGGTCTTCTGTTCCTGTATTGGTAATGGTAATGGTAAAGGTGGCTGTACCTGCATAAGGAATGGTTTGAATATCATCACCATCTGTATCTGGATCGCCAGGAGACTCATCATCTTTGTCAATCATAATAGCAGGTACTAAACAAGTAGCCGTTACTGTTCCTTCAAATCCACATGCTACTGGAGCAATTGGTGGTACAGTAGCTTCTGCACCTGTTACGAATGCAATGTAGTTATAAGTATCTCCGTCAGCAGGAGCTGCTGGAGGTGTATTACCTGCGGCATAATCAGTTCCTCCTGGTGTACTTGGGTACCAGATCGTTAAACTACCTGTTGCACCAGCTGGACAGTTAGGAGTAGCTGTTAATGAACAATCAGGTCCTTCGGTTACTTCTGTAAGCGTTGGCGTTGGATATTCAACAACAGTAATAGAACCAGCAGGCAAATAATTTAGTGTTGCACCTGTCCCATCTACATCACAAACATAATAAGCATAGATGGTAGTAATACCAGGTGAACAGTTATCAGTTGGTGCATTCAAACAAGCTGCACTATAAGGTGTTGTAGGAGCTGTAGTTGCATCGGGTGCTTGATCACAATACCACATTAAAGTAGCAGTAGATCCTCCAGTTCCAGCAGT
>JAHDHP010000259.1 GCA_020631245.1 Bacteroidota bacterium
ATTGAGGGAACCACAGAGGACACAAAGAAATGCACGAAGAACACGGAGATGATGGTAATCTATTTTATAAACTGTCTGATGGTTCAAAGGAATTGTGGGAAATTGTGTAAGGTCTATTAAATTATAACCCAAAGTTAAGTCATTATTAACCTCTAAAAATTGCAACTTGTATGAAGACGAAGGATAAGATGATTGCAGGTTTTTCTAAGTTTAATAAAGCGGAGAAGATAGCTTGGTTAGTCAAGCATTTTTTTAAGTCGAACCCCATTGAGACGGCTCGTGAGTTTGCTAGTTTTTGGCATACGAATTTGGAAGCGCAGAAATTATTTGATGGGATTAGTGAAAATACTTTGACTAATTTCTATATGCCTTATGGCGTGGCTCCCAATTTTTTGGTAAATGATAAGTTATATTGTGTGCCCATGGTGATTGAGGAGAGTTCGGTCGTTGCTGCTGCATCAAGTGGAGCTAAGTTTTGGCTGAAACGTGGTGGTTTTAAGGCGGAGGTGACGTCGATGACGAAGGTGGGGCATGTGCATTTTAAATGGCGTGGGAGTGATCCTGTGAAATTGTTTTCGTTTTTTAATGCGGTAAAACCGAAGTTGTTGGAAGGGGTGAAGGATATTACGGCGAATATGGAGAAACGAGGGGGAGGAATTGAGAAGGTGGAGTTGTTGTATTTGCCAGAAATTGAGGAAGGGTATTACCAACTGAAAGTGGATTTTAATACTTGTGATGCGATGGGTGCGAATTTTATTAATTCGGTCTTGGAGGCTTTTGCACAAATCTTGGATAAAGAGGTAGAGACTTATCATGAGTTTGAAGGACAGGAACGGGAGGTGGTGATTGTGATGGCGATTTTGTCGAATTATACGCCTGAGTGTTTGGTAAGAAGTTGGGTAGAATGTCCTGTGAGTGATTTGGGGGAGTTTGGTGAGATTTCGGCTCCTGAATTTGCAGAAAAATTTGTGTGCGCGGTGAATATTGCTTGTAACGACTCGTATCGGGCAGCGACGCATAACAAGGGAATTTATAATGGAATTGATGCGGTGGTGATCGCTACGGGTAATGATTTTCGAGCGATAGAGGCTTGTGGTCATGCGTATGCTTCGAGAAATGGGAAGTATGTTTCTTTGAGTAAGGCGGAGGTGAAAAACGGTACGTTTAGATTTGAATTGGAGGTGCCTTTGGCAGTTGGAACGATTGGTGGTTTGACGAAAATTCATCCTTTGGCGAAGCGGTCATTGGAGTTGTTGGGTAATCCTTCGGCGGAAGAGTTGATGAAGATTATTGCTTCGGTGGGACTTGCACAGAATTTTGCAGCTTTGCGTTCATTGGTGACAACGGGTATTCAGAAGGGGCATATGAAAATGCATTTGGCGAATATCTTGACCCATTTTAAAGCTACCGAAACAGAGCGAGCTACGGCTTTTGATTATTTTTCTGATAAAACAATTTCATTCTCCTCTGTACGTCAATATTTGAGTGCTTTGAGAGGACATACGATAGCAGTGAATGGATAAAATAGCGGTGAATTTGAAGCGTTTTTCGGCTAATGGAAAGCTCCTTTTGACGGGTGAATATTTTGTGTTGGAGGGAGCTAAGGCATTGGCTTTGCCTGCGAGGTTTGGGCAGCACTTAACTATAGAGGAGTTAAACACTACTGCTCAATTGTTGGAGTGGGAGAGTGTGAATAGTGAGGGAGATGCGTGGCTGAAAATAGCTTTCCGATTGCCTGATTTGCAGATAGTAGGGGAGGCGGATACGATTAGTGAACGTCTTCAATTATTGTTCGAAACCATTCGAAAACAAAATCCTTCCTTTTTACAAGGTCGTTCTTCCTTGCGAGCTAAATGTTACTTAGATTTTCCTAATAATTGGGGCTTAGGTAGTAGCTCTACATTGGTGAGCTTATTGGCTCAATGGGCGGATGTAGATCCTTACCCCTTGCAGTTTGAGGTATTTGGTGGTTCGGGCTATGATATCGCCTGTGCAACTCATGACACTCCTATTTTATATCAAAAAGCACTACCTAAACCGAAGGTAGAAACCGTTTCTTTTTTCCCTCCTTTTCAAGATCAACTTTTCTTCGTTCATTTGAATCGCAAGCAAAATTCAAGAGAGGCGATTCGATACTTTTATGAACAGTCAGCGCATCATGCTGAAAGAATTGACGCTTTAAATGTCCTTACTCAATCCCTTATTTCCTGCCAAGATTTAGTTAGCTTTCAAGATTTATTAAAACAACACGAACATATCGTTGGAAAAAGTCTGAATATGGAGCCTGTTCAACAGCGTTTATTTGCTGATTTTGACGGAAGTGTGAAGTCTTTGGGGGCTTGGGGTGGTGATTTTGTGTTGGTGGCAGCGGATATGGATGAAAAAGGGGTGAATAAATATTTTCAGGATAGAGGTTATTCTACTATCTTGAGGTATGAGGAGATGGTGAAAGAGAATATGTAAAATTAAAAAAAATACTAGATATGTTTAAGGTGATCGAACATGAAAGATTGGGGAAGCGTACAGTTGTTGATGATGAGTTTCAAGCTGATTTCAAGGATATAGGGATGTTTATTGAACTATATTACCTGTGGAAGTGGAAAAAAATACAAGCGTTGTTGTGGGAAGTAAGAGGCTAATCCTAAAATCAAGACAAGCTCTAATTATTAGATTTCTATGACTTGGGTTTGAAAATAAGCTTTTGATTATCCTGTAAATTGCCTATCTTAGATTGTTTAGTATTAACCCTTTTTCCAGTTTTGTATAGTGAGCATTGTTATTTATAAGTAGTTTATGATCACAAGCTCCAAACTCTTTACCCACTCACATGACTAAATCTGTTAACTCACGTCCTTCCAAGTCGAAGCCACTGGTTGATGAATCAAGAGCATCAACAAGCCCTTCCAAATGGTTGACACATCCACCTTCTTTTTTACCCGATCACCAACTCATTCAACAAGAAGAAATTGGTAATCAATTGGCAGTTAATCTACAATTTGCACAAGAGCCTGTCTTGTTAAAAGGAATGGAAGGAAGTGGAAAAAGATGCTTAGTACAGCAATACATACAACGATATCAAGCGCAATTTCAACACATTATTTGGATCAATTGCTCGCATAATATAGGAGAAGACATAGTAAGAAATGAAATTCTATTACAACATTTAGGCTTACAGTTTGCTTCCGATGTACCTCTGCGCGCTCGTTTTCGTATCATGATGCGAGAGTTGCGATTATTAGAAGGAAGCAAGTTGATGGTACTTGCCAATTTTAATAAAAAATATGCTGACCTTCGTTTATTAAAATTACTCCCCAAAGGAGAAGACTGGCAAGTACTGATTACTTCTCGACACGAGCTTCCGAACTGCAAAATGATGGAAATGCCGCTGATGAATGAAGCGGATGCCAGTCAATTATTTTACCAACACTATCAAGCTCCACTAAGTGCGGCAGATGTTGGCAAAATTGTCAACGAATTAGAATATCACCCACTTACCATAAGTATTGCTGCTCGTTATGCAGCCCACCAACATCTCAACACACAAACATTATTAGATGAACTAGAGCAGATCATTCAAGATCTCGCGCCTGTCAATTTTTCGATTAGTAAGCGGGTATATTACAAAACATTTCAACGTGCATTTGCCTTTATTGCTGGTTTTTTACCCGAAGAGGAAAAGGAACTAACTGTCAAAGCCCTTCAAACGTTAGCCGTTCTTCCGCCCGTTGCTTTTCCGTTTCACCAAGTACAAGAATTACTTGATTTATCGAAAGATCATACCAGAGAAGTGATGGAAAATCTAGAAGATGCTGGATTGTTGCTACACCAGAAAAAACAAGACACCTTCCAAATGCATCCCTTGATTAATATGATAGTTGTACATCGTCAACGACCGAAGGTAGAAGACCTAAAACAAGCCATTTTTTATTTTGGGCAACAGTTAAAAAAGAATGATCCACGCCGCGTTTCTTTATTAAATAGCTCCTTCTCGCTTTTATTTAATTTGTATCAAAAAGACGTATCCGTTGCTAATTTACAACATCAAGTAGCTTTGGGGTATCAAGAATTAGGAGTGCTTGACAAGGCGAGTAAATTACTAGGACTTGCCCTTGAAACGCTAGAAGAGAAAAAAGATAAGCGACAATCAGCCTGGAGGAATAACCTGGCTTTAATCGAACAACAAGCAGGAAATGCGCAAACTGCGATGAGTTTATTGCTCAAAACCATGCGTGCAGATGTAGAACAATACGGAGCTATGCATCCACTTACAACTAGCACCCAGTCGAATTTGGCCCTCGTATATCGCGATTTAAAAGACTATAAAAAAAGTACCACTCTACTCGAACGCGTATACGAAGTGGATCGTCAACAACTACCTGCAAATCATGAAAAATGTGCGATTAATAGCCTCAATTTAGCTACCTTATATTTGGATCAGGGAGAAACGGAAAAGGTGATGCCGCTTTTAGAAACAATCTTGGCAGAACCAACCAGTTCTTTGTTATTTTGTAACACAGCCCGTTTGGTGGCTCTTTGTTATGCACAAAAAGGGGAGGCAGCACAAGCCATTTATTGGATGCAAGAAGTACTACAAAAAAACAAAGCTCGTTTGGGTAGACTACATCCACAAGTGGCAACAGACGAATCCAATTTAGCCTATTTTTACCAGTTGAAAGGCGATAACAATACTGCTCACGATCTACTCGCCAATGCTCTAAAATCGGACATTCTTCATTTTGGTAAACAAAGCCTTGTCACTGCCAGTCGATACTTGCAAATAGCCTATTTATATGTACAGATGGATAATTGGGACAAAGCTAAAGAGTCACTTTTATATTGCTACAAAATACGTAAACTCCTTTTAGGTGAAGATGCCGAAGAAACGCTTGCCGTCAAAGAGTTGTTATTTTAATTGTTGGGGGTGTTCACTTGTGGTTTTTTCATCTTTACTTATCTTTGCGCCATGTCAGACAAAAAAAAGAATCAACCACAGGTAAAGAGCAAATTACATCCTCGAAATAAGCACCGAGAACGGTATCATTTTGAACAGCTCATCGAAGCCCATCCCGCCTTAAAAAAGCACGTACAGCTCAACAAATATGGAAACGAATCCATTAACTTTTTTGATGCGGAAGCCGTAAAGACGCTCAATACGGCTTTACTCAAACAGCATTATCAAATACAACACTGGGATATTCCTGCCAACTATTTATGTCCACCCATACCTGGTCGAGCCGATTATATACATCATATTGCCGACATACTAGCTTCCTATTTTAATAAGCGGATTCCTAAAGGGAGAAGCTTCCGTTGTTTGGATGTGGGAGTAGGAGCAAATTGCATTTATCCTATTATTGGACATGTGGAGTTTGGATGGTCGTTTATTGGCTCAGAAGTCGATGATACTGCCTTTAAGTCGGCTACCAAGATTGTAAAATCAAACGATATTTTAAGAGATGTAGTAGAACTTCGAAAACAGTCGAATCCGCAAGATATATTCTTTGGAATATTGGATAAAGAAGAACGTATAGACCTCACCATTTGCAACCCTCCTTTTCATGCTTCAGAAGAAGAAGCGAAGAAAGCTACCTTACGAAAATTGCGAAACCTGAAAGGAAAAAAAATTACTAAAGTAGATCGTAGTTTTGGAGGGCAGAGCAACGAATTGTGGTATCCTGGAGGTGAAAAAGGCTTTGTAAAGGTCTTGGTTCGAGAAAGTAAAAAGTTTGCCAATTCTTGTTTTTTATTCTCCACACAAATCTCGAAAGAATCCAATTTGGATAGTATCAAAGCTATGCTCAAATCGGCTGGGGCAATGGAAGTCCATATCATCCCAATGGGGCAGGGGAATAAAGTAAGTCGTATTGTAGCTTGGACTTTTTTAAAACCCAAAGATCGAGAAAATTGGGTGCGCGTAAAGTGGAAGAAGAAGTAAATTTTATTTGGGCGTGCCGTGTATAAAAAAAGGGCAATGATAGGAGCTGCAATATTTTGAGTCTCTATCACTGCCCTTTTTTTATACACGTCGGGCTATTCGTTTGTAGTTGCCTTGCAGCCATCTGTTCGGCTACATCGCCTAGCAGTGTCTTCCGCTGTCAGCCCTGCTAGGCGAAGCCTCACAAGCTGTCTGCTTCACCAAGCTATCACTACTATCCCTCACGCGAAAGATGTGCGAAGTACTAGGTGCGATGTGCGATGAAAGTACTTTTGCCCTTTGTTATATGTAGTTTATTGTCACGTGTGTCGTTTTTGCAAATGTATAACGCGAAAAACGATTGAACGATTTACGATGCGACGTCCGACGGAGCTACCGCCAGCGTCTTCGCTGGTGGTTTTCACGACAAGTTTCAGCGGCTAGGCTGAAGAGCATTATATGTGGAAAAAGGAATGAATATAGTTAGAGAAAATATAGTATATTCGTATGGAAGTATTTTATATGACTTTCCGATTCAAAGCGGGAAACTAATTACATAACACAGTCTATAAATAAAACAATATTAAGCAAAACCTTTAAAATGAAAAAAATCATGAGTACTGATTGTATTTGGCAAATGATACTACTAATCCTTATTATTGGTAGTTTGTCTACCCAACGAGTGCAAGCTCAATGTTCAGGGGTAACTGTAAGCGACTCGCTAGAATTAGTCGCCTTTTATAATGC
>JAHDHP010000260.1 GCA_020631245.1 Bacteroidota bacterium
CTTAGTGCAATTTGTCGTGTAAAGGTTGCTTCTATAGAATCTTTTTTTGATTTTTTTAGAAATTATAACTTACTCCCCCCTGAATGCTCACCGTATATGGGTGTGTACTCCCCCACTCTCCTTTGTGTTTGGATTGGAGGCTCTGACGGAAAGTAGGATTTAGTTGTAATTGAATATGATCATTGAGGGTATAGGCCAATCCTGTGCTTAATTGGTAGTTCATCATCCACTTACTATCCTCTTCTCTACGTGGGGGCTGTGGTGTTTTAAATTCTTTGATGGCAATATCATCATGTGAGGTTCCCATGCTTTTTAGCTCCATTTGTTCTTTTATCATACGGCTTGGCGTGATCCCAGCAGCTAAAGAAAATTGAAGTCGTTTTTTGCCTAATTTTAGACGTGCCATCAAAGGAAAATAGATATTACTTTCTCTTTTTGATGTATTCATGTAAATGTGAATCGTATCGTTTTCTACTATATCGGTTCCATTATTTTGCACTTTCACATTCAAATCTGTTTCTCCATAAGAGGTATATATGCTTTCTCTACACTCTCCATCATCTTTATATTTAAAGGGCATATCCATATTCATTTTTTGCACCTGTTGTGTATAAGCAAATCCCAATCCTAGAGAAAGTAGTTTATTGGCGGGCACAAATGCTTGTGCTCCAGCTTCCCAGCCCCAACCTCCTGATTCATATTGTTTGAAATGATCGTATCTACTACCTCTTCTTCTTTTGGGTGGTTTTACTTGTCGATAGCTATAAATAGGTGCCGCATATATTCCTATTTCATATTTCCCCTTAGGAGCAAAAACAGGTTTTTTAGGAATGGAGATTGGTGTTTTCTTCTTTTTACGAAACTGCTTTTGAGCTGTTAAGTCATGTACAATAGTTGACGTTGTTTTTACAGTTAATGGTTCGACTGCATTAACAAAAGTCAGTTGTTCGCTAGGTGCTATTACCTTTCTTTCTTCTAACACGACGTCATTTTTTTTATCAGTCGTTTGGATCGTAGTAGAGCCAATCATTTCGATATTTGTCGGCACTTCATAAGAAGGTGGAACAGGCAAAGGTGTAGGGGCGGAAACAGAGATAGCTGTTTCTTCTATCAATGGAAGTTCAACTACTTTAGGGCTAGGAGAAGCAACAGGAGCAATCACCTCCTCTTTATTCTTTGTTGGAATTTGGGTTTTTGATGGCTGCTCTGTTGCAAAAACCTCTTGTAATTGTTCGTTTTCTTTTTGTTGGTCTTCATGTTGTTTGCTTGTCGCATTTCTATTCATTACATCGTCGTAAAAAAGCTGAGGAGAGCCTGCTATATTTTTTAACTTGCTTGGCTCCTCCTCAACTGAATCTTGGCCTTTTTCATTCACCTTTAATTTTGTGCGAGGTGCGACGTGCGAGGTGCGACGAGAACTGTGGGATTGAGGGATTGGGGGATTGAAAGATTGAGGGATTGGGGGATTGAGGGATTGGGTTTTTGTTGTGCGACGTGCGAAGTGCGAAGTGCGACGACTTTCGTTCTGACTTTCAATGCCTGACTCTTCCAACTCCTGTGCTACTTTTTCCTCTAGCACTAATACTTCCTCTTCTTTATCATTCCCTTCCTCTTCCGACTGTGCTACTTTTTCCTCTAGCACTAATACTTCCTCTTCTTTATCTTTTCCTTCCTCTTTCGACTGTGCTACTTTTTCCTCTAGCACCTGCACTTGTTTGTTCATTTCATTAATCGTTTCTCCTTTGGCGTCCACCTCTTCGGTAAGTGACTCTACTCGTTGATTGAGTTGGCTAAACTGGTATAGGAATCCTATTGAAAGGAGTAGCATAGCAGCAGCAGCGACCCACTTTAGTGAAGGAAGTAAACGACGGGTGACAGAGGGTTTAGGAGGGATTATTTCTTCCAACTCTTCCCACCAATCATCTGGTGGATCTTCGGCGAAATCGTCGAGTGAGCGGCGGAAAAATTCCTCTAAATTATCTTTATGTAGATTTTCGTCCATATATGACTATTGAAGACTAAATATTATAAAATTTGCTTTTCCAATAATTGACGAAGGGTTGCTTTTGCTCTCGACAATTGGGATTTGGAGGTGCTTTCTGATATTTGGAGTTGCTTGGCTATTTCTTTGTGGCTATATCCTTCTATTACATACATATTAAAAACAGCACGGTATCCTTCAGGAAGCTTTTGAATCATTTGCACTAAAGCTTTTTCTCTAAATTGGCTAAATACTTCTTCTTGTGCTTGATATAGGTGAGCCACTTTATCAATGTCGGTATTGGCAAATAAATTTTTACGACGACGAATATGTTGCAAACATACATTTACCATTACTCGTCGCATCCATCCACCTAGTGGGCCGATTGGCTTGTATTGGTACAGATTGCTATAAATCTTTACGAAACCATCTTGAAGCATGTCTTTTGCCTCTTCTCGATTCCCAGCATATCGCAGACAGATACCAAACATACTTGCTTTGTAGGTTTGATATAGTTCTTTCTGTGCCTTCTTATCTCCTTTGAGACAGCCTTGTATTAAGTTATGTTCTGGTGGTTTAGCCAAATTGCGCTTGCATTGTTTGATGTTACTAGTGCAAAAATTAACAGGAAGGTTGCAGGAGGGTTGTTTTTTTTTAAAAAAAAGGAATGCACAAAGATAAAAAACAAAGTAAAAAGCCTTTAAATGCCTGATAGCAAACAAGTTATAACGTTGACGCTCTCTTTCAAAAAAATAATAATTACCCAACTCTATCTGGAGTATCCAATTACAGGCCTTCTTGCCATAACATTAGACATATTTATTTAATATTTTATTAATGTTAGCTAAAGTTATACTTTATATCCATTTACTACTTTTGAGGACTGACCAATTGTTCATTTCTTAATATTAATATGTCGCTATGACCAAACTTACTACTCTATTTAGTACTTTGTTAGTGTTTACTATTGCGGTATTATTTACCCAACAAGCATTCGCTCAAGGTTCTACTACCTCCTCTATTAGTGGATTAATTTCCAGCACAGATGGAGAAACCTTACCCGGCGCAAATGTAATCGCCTTACATACGCCAAGTGGATTTAAGTACGGTACAACTACTCGTACAGATGGACGTTTTAACTTGCCTAATGTACGTGTAGGAGGTCCTTATACCATTACTGTATCTTTTATTGGTTACAAAGAAACGACCATCGAAAACGTTTACTTAACACTAGGTGAAGATCGCGTAATATCTACTAGCATTACACCCGAAGATGTAGAACTAGAAGCCGTAGAAATTATTGCTGGAGGTTTATTAGGATCAGAGAAAAATGGAGCAGAAACAAATGTTAGTGAAACACAAATTGCTGCCATTCCAACTGCGACTCGTAGTATTAGTGATTATGTAAAATTGACACCACAGGTAAATACGAACTCTGGATCAGGCGGTATTTCAATTGCTGGTGCTAACAACCGCTACAATGCTATCTTTATTGATGGAGCCGTCAATAATGATGTATTTGGGTTAGCGAGTAGTGGCACCAATGGAGGTCAAACAGGTGCTTCTCCTGTTAGTATGGATGCTATCGAACAATTCCAAGTTGTAGTAGCTCCTTATGATGTGACATTAGGTGGTTTTACGGGTGGTGGTATCAATGCAGTCACTCGTAGTGGTTCCAACGAATTTCAAGGGTCATTGTACTGGTATACACAAAACCAAAACATGGTAGGGAAAACCCCTACTTTCGATTTGGCAGATGATGCAGAACGTACCAAAGTAGATGATTTTAGTAATAATCTTTACGGATTACGTTTAGGTGGACCAATTATTAAAAACAAACTTTTCTTCTTTGCTAGTGCCGAATTACAAAGAGACCAAACACCACGTCCTTTTGACTTTGGTACTTATGATGGTGATGCCACACAAGCAGATTTAGACGCACTAGTTAACAAACTCAATGGATATGGATATGATCCTGGAGGATTTCTTGAAAACACGAATGAATTAAAGAGTAATAAATTCTTGGGGCGTTTGGACTGGAACCTGAGTGAACGACACAGTTTAACCCTCCGACATTCTTATACCAAAGCAGAAGAAATTAGTGTTAATGGTTCTAGCCCTAGAACCCTCAACTTCTTCAACTCTGGCATTTACTTCCCTTCTACGACCAACTCTACCGCTATTGAATTGAATAGTTTATTCAGCAATGAATTATCTAACAACTTAATCGTAGGATATACCACTGTAAGAGACGACCGTGATCCACTAGGTGCCGACTTCCCTTATCTTAACATTGAAGATGGTTCGGGTTCCATTCGTATTGGAAGTGAGCAATTCTCGACGGCAAACGCCCTTGACCAAAATATCTTTACCATTACCAACAACCTACGTTTATACAAAGGAAAACACAATATCACTATTGGTACACACAACGAATTTTTCTCGATCTACAACCTCTTTATTCGTCAAAATTATGGGGTGTATGAATACGATTCACTCTCGCAATTCATGAACGACCTCAATCCTTCTGCTTACATTCGTAGTTACTCATTAGTAGATGATATTACAGGAGATGGTTCTGCTGGGGCAGCCGAATTCAATGCGATGCAACTAGGTTTTTACGCACAAGATGAAATCAGTTTGAGCAATAAATTTAAATTAACAGCAGGTTTGCGTCTAGACATTCCTATTTTTAGTGCCACTCCAGAAGAAGATACTTACTTCAATAATACCACTATCCCGATGCTCGAAGCAGCAGGCTACGACTTAAAAGGTGCAAGAGCAGGGCAAATGCCTAAAACAAAATTGATGCTTTCGCCAAGATTAGGATTCAACTACGATGTTGATGGAGAAAGAAATACCATAATCCGAGGAGGATTAGGTATTTTCACAGGTCGTATTCCTTTTGTTTGGCCAGGTGGAGCCTACAATAACAACGGGCTAACTATTGGTGGTACTTTTCAAGGAAGTCCCGATATTGTATTTAATCCGACGTATGATAACCAACCAGAAGCAACTGACTTCGGAGGCACAGACCCTATTCCCTCTGGGCAAATGGATTTATTTGTAGAAGATTTCAAATATCCGCAAGTATTTAGAGGTAGTTTAGCTTTAGATAAAAAACTCCCTGGTAATATGATCTTCAGTTTAGAAGGTATCTTTACTAAGACGCTCAACAATATCTTCTACGAAAACCTCAACCTCAAACCTTCTACTTCCAACCTTACAGGCACACCAGATGATCGTCCTATTTTTGATCGACGTGACGAAGTTGATCCGACTTACACTCGCATTCTTTTAGGAAGTAATACCAACGAAGGTTACACCTACAATATCACCGCACAAGTACAAAAACCATTTACAAATGGACTTGATTTAAGCCTTGCTTATACCTTTGGACGTGCAGCCAGTATATTTGATGGGACTTCTTCTCAAAACTCATCTCAATGGAGAGGCGTACACAGTATCAATGGACGTAATAACGCGCCACTCGGACGTTCTGACTTCGATTTAGGTTCTCGTATTGTTGGAGCCGTTTCTTACCAAGCCAATTACTTCAAATTTGGAGGAACTACTTTCTCCTTATTTTATAATGGTCAATCAGGTTCTCCTTACACCTATATTTACAATGATGGTGGTCGTCTCAACAATGAAGATTCTCGTGAAAGAAGTATGATTTATGTGCCTGCTTCACAAAGTGACGTTATATTAGTAGATGATGGCGACCGTACTGCTGCCCAACAATGGACAGAGCTTGACCAGTTTATTAGTGATGACAAATACCTTAGTGAACGTCGTGGACAATATGCTGAAAAGAACATGTCTCGTACACCATTCGAAAACACGATTGATTTCCGTATCCTTCAAGATTTCTTTGTCACAGTTGGAAAGAATAAACATCAATTCCAGTTATCCTATGATATTTTGAACTTAGGAAACCTAGTTAATAAAAATTGGGGACGCAAATTCAACACCTCTTTTGGAAACTACGAACTACTCAACTTCGAAGGTTTCCAAGAAGACGGTACCACACCTACCTTCACCTTCGATAGTACCGACGAGCCATACTTCATTGCCGACTTTGCTTCTCGCTGGAAAATGAATGTAGGGGTACGTTATATTTTTAATAAATAAGGATTTTCTATTCTGTATAGCAAGCAATTAAAAGAACAATACAGCCATTTCTCTATTTTGAGGAATGGCTTTTTTATTTGCCGGGGGTGCCCTTTCATAGTGCTTGAGTGGTTGGGATTTGTGTTATATATGTAACTCGACAACACAATCCCCTCAACCACTCAAGCACTATTTCAGGTCGGGCTATCCGTTTGTAGTTGGCTCACATCCACTAGTTCCGCTAAATCGACTAGCAGTGTCTTCCGCTGTCAGCCCTGCTAGTCGAAGCGTCACAAAGTGGCTGTTTCGCCAAGCTACCACTTCTATCCCTCACCCATTCGATATTAATTTCAATCAAATATTGAACAAAACACAAAAAATTATTATTTTTATAAAATAATCTAAACATAACATACTACTTATTGTGTTATGTAGGGGATAAGCTACTATGAATACTGAACACATTTTATCCAAGACTTAGACTAACAGAAGCTGACTAATACTATATTGTAATTAACCCAAATTTAGTGTTCCCCCATGAAAACGATCTCAACTT
>JAHDHP010000261.1 GCA_020631245.1 Bacteroidota bacterium
GGTCGGGCTATCCGTTTGTAGTTGCTTCGTAGAAAACATATTCGGCTATATCGTCTAGCAGTGTCTTCCTTCGTCAGCCCTACTAGTCGAAGCCTCATCATGTTTCTACTTCACCAAGCTACCACTACTATCCCTCACGTAACATCCTACGAAGTGCGATAAATCAGACGTTAATCGTTCAGCTCTTCCCCCGTTCAACCATCGGACGTAAATCGTTCAACCGTTTTTAAAACTGAAAATAGATAAACTCTGAACTAGAGAATACACCAAAGCCTAAAATTAAGACCAGTATCGTCACATATGCCACCCAACGAACCACTTGCGAGTTACTATACAAAGGAGTCGGTTGCTTGCCCCACTCTTCCCAAGCATGAATAAACTCCATCAGTCCGATAAAAAAGAAGCACAAGACTAGTTCATAGGCCTCTAAGCCATTAAATAACTTTAAGGTAAACTGAGACGAATCTATTTTAAACATATTTACGATCAAGCCAAAAGCATATGAAACCGTAGGCGCACGGAAAAAGACCCAAGCTAAACAAGCTAATATAAAGGTCGTGAATATTTGCACTCCCCTAAATACCTTCGGATGATCGGCTAATCCAATACGTTTGGCTACTCCTCCTCGCCACTTATCTGTAACGATAGCAAACACCAAATAAACACCATGTAAAGCTCCCCAAACCACAAATGTCCAATTCGCTCCGTGCCACAAACCACTTATCAAAAAGGTAATAAACAAATTATAATACCATCGCCATTTCACCACTCGATTTCCTCCTAATGGAATATATACATAATCACGAAACCAAGTAGACAAGGAAATATGCCATCGCTGCCAAAATTCTCGAATTGATCCCGAAAAATAAGGCCGTCTAAAGTTTTGCATCAAGTCATAACCCATCACTTTTGCTGCACCAATCGCTATAATCGAATAACCTGCAAAATCACCAAATATCTGAAAGGCAAAAAAGAAAGTAGCGATAATCACTTCCAAACCTTCTGCTTTTACGAGCAATGGTTGCCCAGCATCTAAAATCGCTTGTGCCTTTTTAGGACTTAAGTACACTTTCTCTACAAATGGAGCTAATCGATCAGCAATCACCAATTTCATAAAAAAGCCCCACACCATCATCTTTAACCCATCTACTACACGCCGATAATCAAAGTCAAATTTTTGACGAAATTGAGGTAATAAACGATCTGGTCGTTCAATCGGCCCTGCTACTAACTGTGGAAAGAAGGAAACATACAAAGCAAAGATACCCAAGTGTCGCTCTGGTTTTACCTTATCATTATAGACATCTATGCTATAACTCAGCGTCTGAAATGTATAAAATGAAATACCAACAGGCAGTAATACATTAAAGCCTGGTACCTCCATCATTATATTAAATTGATTAAAAAAGGCATTAATACTATCTCCTACAAAGTTGAAGTATTTAAACCCAAACAAAATCCCCAAATTACACAACAAACTCAAGTACAACCACTTACGCCGCTTTTTCTTTTCTGGTATCTCACTCATCCGTATCGCTACAAAATAATCTACCAAAGTCGAAATTAGAATCAACACGATATACTCCACCCGCCAGCACATATAAAAATAGTAACTCGCTGCCAATAAGAGTATCCATCTATACTTATAAGGAAGTAAAAAATAGGTGATTACAACTATCGGAAAGAAAAAGATAAATGCAATAGAGTTAAATAGCATATTTTATATAGTTAAGCTTCTATGCCTCTAAGAAGCTATATGGTCGTTTAGTTGAGCGTATTTCGTTTTTTATCATTGTATAGAATCACAAATTTATTCGCTATTACTTCAGATAGTAACTTAGCTCCCTTTTGATTTACATGAGCAAAATCATACACATAATCGGTATCATACAATTTAGGATAGGACGCACCACTCAAACACGAAAATCTATTAGTAGGAGGTAGTTTCTGAAACAAAGGTTTCAGTTCCTTTTGAGTTTCAGGTCTTAACAATGGAGGTAATACATAGATCAACTTTATACCTTTTTTGTCACATTTCTCAATCATATTCATCAATGACTGGTAATAATACTCATTGACCTCCCCCTTCGTTTCCCTAATAGGAATCTTACTATAATTGAAGGATTTTTTCAATTGAGGTTGTAAACTTCTTCTAATCCATTTACTAACCTCTTTCTCAGCCCCTTTTTTCTGTAAACCTTTATAAGCACTAAAACCATCCTTGTGTTTTTCTACTACTTTTTGGTATCCATCGTCTTCACCCAACCAATAGTCAATAAATTCTGGGTACATCCCAACATTATAAAAGTTTTCTACACAATGTATGAAGTAATTTCTACTAACATTAAATTTCTTTCGCAACTTATACCTTTTACCCGTACCCCATAAATTTCTCACTGCCTCCCAAAAATCATTTAAATAAATCCAATACTTATTCCTCGAAGTATGCAAATTTTGCATACTCACACTCGGGCCTGTAGAATCATAAATAGAATTTAACTCAAAAAAGATATACTTCCATCCCAAGCCCTCTATTGCTAGTATTTTATCTAACAAATGACTACACTCACCAGCAGTACCTCCTCCAAGAGCAAAATTAAACGTATTCGCAGGAAAGTCAGTATGGTTACTAACCACTTTGTCAATTATACTCGGATCAATTCCGCGATAAAGACGACTTGTTCCTATAATGCCAATATTATATGCTTCAGCTTCTTGTTCTAATGTCTGCCACTTATAAGCCAATACATCAGTATGCCAATAAAAGGGCACAAGACACCGCAATGCCACTGAAATACAAAGAACAAGTATTCCCAACAAACCAACTTTTAGGAAAAACTTTAATAGCATCAATGATTTATTATTACAAAATAAGAGAACAAAGATATTACTTGTCTACTCTGATTCTAAATTTATCTCAAAAATTTATACACAGATGACCTCAATTATCTATTACATAAGCATTTATTACAATCTCATTGTTAATACACTGTAATATACGAGTAATTAAAAGGCTTTCATTTGGGGCTACCATCTGAAACTGTTACTTTTGCTAGTCAAACTTCGTCCCAATGCCCGCAACAACAAACTGTATCAATGTCAACAAAGTTATCTGTCATAGTTCCCGTATATAATGAAGAAGAGAACGTGCAAGAACTGCATCGGGAAATAAAAGAAGTCTGTGAACGAGAAAACTATATCTATGAAATCATTTTCGTAGATGATGGTTCAAGTGATCGTACCGCAGAACTCGTAACTCGTCTAGATCCAGTAGTCCTTATTAAATTACGCAAAAACTTTGGACAAACAGCTGGTTTTGATGCAGGTATCAAACATGCTCAATACCCCTACCTTGTTACAATGGACGGTGATCGACAAAATGACCCTGCTGACATTCCCAACCTCATTCAGCATCTCGAAAAAAATAACCTAGATGTAGTTTCTGGATGGCGTAAAAATCGAAAAGATTCGTTTTTCAAAAATTTCGTTTCTCGAGGAGCCAATTTCCTACGCAAAATTCTTATCAATGATGGCATTCACGATAGTGGATGTTCCCTCAAAATATATCGGAAAGAATGCTTCAATGGAATCAGTCTTTATGGAGAAATGCACCGATTTATTCCTGCAATTCTCAAAATCAAAGGATTCAAAGTAGGAGAAATTGTTGTCAATCACCGAGCGCGTACCGCAGGAGTCACCAAATATAATTGGCGACGTACCATCAAAGGCTTAATCGATATGATTTCGGTTTGGTTTTGGAATAAATACGCCGCTCGCCCATTACACTTACTCGGAAGTATAGGTATTGTATTTCTTATTTTAGGCACCTTATCTTTAACCTTCACCATCCTTTCCTTCTTAAGCGGACAAGGAATGTCTGAAACTGCCTGGCCACTACTTACTGTATTCCTATACCTTAGCGGTATCCAATTATTTATATTCGGACTTATCGCTGACATCATATTAAAAAGCTATTTCGAAACGACTGACGACCAGTCTTATAGCATCGCAAAAATCATAGAAAATAAAAATGAAGACCAGTTGGTGGGCTAATATAATACAGTTAATAAAAGGGCTACTTCCTATTAGCATTATTATCGTGCTAATGTTAACACTGGGGCATCGAAGTATCGTACTCAATAGTACCGTACATATAGGTCTCTATATACTAACCATTGGGATTGGTATAGCTGCCCTCTTTCTAAGAAAGAAAACACAAAGCTGGTATCCCAATATCAAAAAAGGATTCGCAGCTTTCATCTTACTCAATCTTTTTCTCTCTATCCCCTACTTTCAAAATGTAGAGGCACTGAGAATTTATTTCTTTTATGGAGCCGCTCTACTAGGAACACTAACCCTCCTCCTACAACCCACCAGTAAAGACAAGACATGTCTTGTCTCATCGCACATCGCACATCGCACCTCGCACGATGAGCCACAATCCCTCAATCCCACAATCCCTCAGTCCCATAATCCCACAATCCCACAATCCCTCAATCCCTCAATCCTAGCCCTCCTCCTCCTATCCATCACCATCCTCTCCCTAGCTCTACGCTACTGGAACCTCGACTTCCTTGATTCTTATCGAGACGAAGATCACCACCTTTCCAGTGCCCGTAAACTACTAGAGAATGGCACCTTCCAATACGGAAGAGGGAAGCTAGTTACCTACTGTGCTACTTTCTTTATCTGGTTAGGGCAAGCAACTAGCTATCACGAATACCTACACTGGGGACGTATACCAAGCGTTATTTTTGGAGGACTAGCAGCAATTCCGATCTACTTCTTAGGACGAAAAATATCACCTACTACAGGACTAATAGCCGCACTATTGTGGGCCACTTCTCCTTGGGCAATCGGCGTTTCAAAAAACATGCGCGAACACGCATACTATGTAGGAATCATTGTCGTGTTCATCCTAATATTTATGCGACTACTCGAAATGCTCACCACCCTCAAAAAAGAAGATACTAGATACATTATTCTATTCGTATTACTCATCGCCAACCTCATGGTCTACTCCTTTTTTATAGACCGTCTATCTACTCTCAAAGTAGGAGGTGGACTCATGGCAGCAACACTCGTAGGATATGGAATTACCCACCTAAAAGAACTCTTCCAAATCGTGAAGAAACACAAATGGTTAGTCATTGTACTAGTCCTATTTTTAGTAGGTTTTTTACTACTCGTCAATCGAGTAAAATTCTTGAGCTTTGATAAAACCTTCGAAGTAAAATGGGCCAATACATTCCTATTTCCATTGGCAGATATGCCAGTTCACTGGTGGCAAAGCAAACTAAGTAATCGTCTACTTGTATATCTACTATTCCTAATTGGAATGATAGGCTCTTTATATACGAAAACACGCTACTATTTTGTCAATTTTATCGTAGTTATCACCATCATTACAGGGTATTACCTCTTTTTTGATAGATACTACTCTCCCAAGTATATCTTCTACCTACTTCCCTATTTCATCATTATTATAGCAGCGAGCATCAATTACTGTTTCCATCATTTCTTCCAATTCGAAGATCGATTATTCACCAATTTATCTCGCTTTTTATTAGTAGGAGCTTTAGTAGCTATTTTTAATCCAATAACTATAAAAAATAGCATCACCAACCCTACACTCACTCAAAACAAAGCACTAACCACAACAGGTTTAGTTCACCACGATAAAAACCAAGCAATTAGTATCTTTAGAGACTTCAAAGAAGTTGACTTTCAAAATACTAAGATCATTTCATCCGTATATGATCAAGCACTTTTACACGAATATCCAGCACTCGATACCGTATATAAATATCGTTACAAATCCGCAGCGCGCTTCCAAGAAGTAGACTCCATCATGAACGCCAACCCCAATGGTTGGATGATTCTAGACTCGCACCGAAACGGTATTTGGCGAAAAGGATTTCCACAAGAAAAGAAAGCCAAATTTACACGCGGAAACACCGTTGTATCACTCATATCCAACAAAAAGAATTGTCAAGTATATCGTTGGCGGACAATCATTACTTCCAAAGTAATCAGCAAACAGCTACCTGACTCCATGTTATATAAAACAAACTACGTCGTAGACCTTAGCAAACCCTTCGCTTTTTCCTTTTGGATCAAAACAAGGTCAGAAAATCCAGGAGATGCATTCATTTTTGGGCAACTCAGCGAAAATGGTCTAATTTTCGAGCAAAGTAGTCAAGGTCGATTCAAAATCAATCACGGAGCCGACCTCACCACACCAAGTGCCGAAACCAAATCACTCAACGATGGATTCTGGCATCATGTCGTCTTCTATCAATACGGAGGAGCCAAAGGATCTATCTATGGATATTATATCGACGGGCAAAAAGGCAACTATGATAAGTTACCTGTACACAAAACCGCCGAAAAAGACATTTATATAAATAACACCTTCGATGGGCAATTACAAGACATGCGTCTTTACTACAATATGCTCAGCGAAGAAGAAATAAAAAACATATTCAATCAAGGGATACAGAAAGCAGAGGAAACCATTAAATCTGATTTAATTTTTACTGCTATTCCTGTAGAATAAGCTCTGGGCGTGCCCCCATTTTTCTCGTTTTGCCCGTTCCTGCGTCCTCGCAGGAACTTCAGGCAAAACGAGA
>JAHDHP010000262.1 GCA_020631245.1 Bacteroidota bacterium
ATGTCGATGCGCTATTATGCAGGTACTTGGCCCTATACTTTATGGTTATTTAAGAAGGGTAAAAAGCTAGAAAAGCTTGATCCAAATATCACCAAAACCTCGCCTGATCTCCGCAAACAACTGTCTTTTTATTATGATGAAACTACTTCCAGAGCTGTTTTATCGCGGGTCATTTCTTTCCGCTTAATGCATCTTCCTGCTAGAGCCTTGCACGATCTCATTCCTAAAGCCGTCAAAGATATTGACGATTATTATTGGCAGGATGGTGAGTTTATAGTCGGCGAAGTGGGCGGTTGGAATTTTGGAGATGGGCATTTTTCGAGTGAAACAATGCTTGCTTCAGTGCAAAAACGCTGTGGTTTTGAATCGGGTGATTTAAGAGTAATTATGGTCGAATCGCCTCAATTACACAATGGCAGTATGCATTGGCGTATCCACGATGCGCATGATGGTTTGCTAGAAGAAGGGCGGGCAAATGTGCATTTGTTGAAGAAGAAAATGCCGTGGGGATAAACAATGATTGAATGCGCGAATGAGTGATTGAGTGAATAGGCGTTACGCTAAACTTTTCAGTCTTTTTTAGGTAAAAAAAATAACACCCTGTTTCTCTTGTTTCTGAACTTCCTTCTTTGTGATCTCTATATTTGGGTAGACACACAGGTCTACCCCTACGACTTGCTTATCTTTGTGTGCATTGTGGTTTAAACTTCCTCCCCTCCTTCCCGTCCTAAAAAATGTTAAATAAATATCAACTAAAAAAACTCCTTTGCACCATGAAAACCTTTTTCACTACCAAAATCACCAAGCTTAGTTTAGCATTTACCATCCTTATTCTTCTCACCACACACACTTCCTGTACCACCTCTCCCGAATGTAAATCCGCCCTTGCCGACCTCACGATTGATGTGGTAATAGGCGGTGCATCTACTATCTCGACGGGTGTACCATTCAATGTTCCTAGTATTATTAAAAATGTAAAAGATGTACTGAACGATTGTAATGGAGAAATTATAGGAACCCTTACCGCTAATGCATCCAAATCAAATATTCGTTTGAGTCGTAAAAATACGGATGGCTCATTTTCGGAAGTCATCTCTAATAATTTTGATGTGCCTGCTATTCCAGAAGCGATGGAAGCCGAAGAAAACTATGAATTACTAATCACCGAACCAGGGGAATACCAAATCATCACGCTTGCTGATGCGACCTCTTTAGTAGATGAACGAAATGAAGATAACAATGCTTCTCCGAGTGTTTCTTTAGGATCAGGAAAAACTAATTATAAGGTAGCTACGTTCACGGTACTACCCAATCCGAGTTATACCAAAAGAGCAGATGCGCCAATTGTAGAAATTTTGAGTCGAACGGTGACAGTGAGATAATTGTCCGAGGTGCGAAGTGCGAGGTGCGACGAAAGCCGTTAATCGTTAATCGTTAATCGTCTCAACTCGTATTATAAAAACCCACCCCAACCCCTCCCAGGAGGGGATTTTCGTTCAAACGTTAAATCGTTCACCCATGCGACTCTTCACCCTTCTTTTTTTGTTGATTATCATTTTTAGCTCATGCGAAAAAGACAATCCCGAGCCAAATCCCATACCCGCCGTAGACACTATTTATTTTACCGTAGAAGGCATCAAAGCATCCAACGGGACAATCAGCGATATTACTTACACTTCCGCTACTATTATCGGCGACTTCGAGAGTGTAGCCAATACCACCGCCCCTATCAGCCAACACGGACATTGTTGGTCTTCGGAACGCAGCTTGCCTACTTTAGAAAATAGTGAGGGGTATACCGAATTGGGGAAGAAAGAAAATCCTGGTGTTTTCTTGAGTAAATTGGAAGATTTACGCCCTGATACGCGCTACTTTCTTCGAAGCTATGTGATTGCTAATGAGGAAATACGTTATCACCCTCACCCCATTGCTTTCAATACCTTGACTCCTAGTATTCCGAGTGTACTAACAGGGAATATTGGGGATATAGGACAAAAGTCGGTGAGTCTAAGTGGCATAGTGGAACAATCGGGAGGTAGTCCTATTTTTGAATTTGGACATTGTTGGTCGGCTCTCAATGACTTACCTACTATAAACGATCACACCTACAAACACGGAAAGCTAGAAGAACATGTAACTGACTTTACCTTCAATAGTTTTATTAATGACTTGGCTCCTGGTACCACCTATTATATGCGGGCATTTGCTCAAAATGGGTATGGAATTACTTATGGAGAAGTAAAGTCATTTAGTACCTTACAAATAGATGGCTTCCCTATTGTTTCTACCTCTCCACCGAACGATATTCGCTCCAACAGTTTTGCGATTGCAGCCCACTTATTATCACTAGGTGGGACTCCTCAATTAGAGCATCATGGTTTTTGTTGGACGAATGCAGATCGTTTACCACATCTTGAACTAGATTCATATACTGAATTGGGGATTAGAACTACAACGGGTGAATTTACAGGTACAGTTACAGGTCTAATGGCTAATACCACTTATAATATTCGTGCTTATGCTATTAATGCGAATGGAGTAGCTTATGGGGAGAATATACAGGTCAAAACAGGAGCAGAAGATCCTGTAACAGATGGTTTATTGGCTTATTATGCCTTTAATTCTGGCGATCCAGAAACCGCTTTTGATTACTCTCCTAATGGCAATAATGCCTTGCATATTGTGACAGAATTAAATGGCAATACCAACAGTCAGGAAGGCTATGCGGTTTGTTCTTTTCAGGGAAGTGAAAGCTTTTTATTGGTTCAAAATTCGTATATAAATGACTTAGCGGCAGTGAGTATCAATTGTTGGTTACGAAAGCCGAATATTGGGGATAGTGAGTATATCGTTTATTCGGGGAATCAAGAATTCAATCTCAAATTAGATCGTACTGGTAGTAAAGAAGAGTTAGTTTTTCAAATAGGAAGTGCCTCTATTCCTTTCACTACACGTTTTGATATGCTAGAAGATAATGAGTGGCATATGCTGACCTTTACACTTCAAAAAGACCTTGCTAAAGTTTATCTAGATGGTGAATTTGTGGAGCAAAAACCTTTTTCGGGTAGCAGTAATTTTTCGATTCGTAGTGACGGACAATTATTTTGCGCGCTTGGCTTAAATGGCTGTATGGATAATTTGCGGTTTTATGATCGTATCTTATCTTCTAATGAAATTACCTTATTATATCAGTGGGAACGATAAAAAAAAAGCAACTCATCAATTGATGAGTTGCTTCTATATATATCAATATTGGAACTATCCTAAATCAAATCGATCTAAGTTCATCACTTTTGTCCAAGCAGCTACAAAGTCCTTTACGAACTTGCCTTGTGCATCTGAACAGCCATATACTTCTGCTAATGCTCGTAGCTCTGAATTAGAACCAAAGATCAAATCGGCACGTGTTCCCGTCCACTTCACTGCTCCTGTTTTACGATCACGACCTTCAAATAAATTGTCCGCTTCTGACGTTGCTTTCCAAGTGATACCCATATCGAGTAAGTTGACGAAAAAGTCATTGGTCAATTTTCCAGCTTGATCGGTAAACACCCCATTTTGCGACTCATCAAAATTGGTATTTAACACTCTTAGCCCACCTACAAGAACCGTCATTTCTGGTGCAGAAAGGGTCAATAATTGTGCTTTATCCACTAACAATTCTTCTGCTGAAATAGTAGCTCGATTACTTTGGTAATTTCTAAAGCCATCGGCAACGGGTTCTAGTACCGCAAATGATTCTATATCTGTATGATCTTGTGATGCATCTGTACGACCAGCAGTAAAAGGTACTGATACCTCATGTCCTGCACTTTTTGCTGCTTGCTCAATACCTACACCTCCACCTAAAACAATTAAATCGGCTAAAGACACCTTTTTATCGCCTGATTGACCATTGAAGTCTGCTTGTACTTTCTCTAATTTAGAGATTACTCCTGCTAATTGAACGGGGTTGTTAACTTGCCAGTGTTTTTGAGGGAGTAATCTGATTCTTGCTCCATTTGCTCCGCCTCTCTTATCCGAACCTCTAAAGGTAGATGCAGAAGCCCACGCAGTAGCTACAAGTTCTGAGACAGATAAGCCTGTATCAGCGATCATTTTCTTTAGAGTATCTAAATCGTTTGCATCAATGAGTTCGTGATCTACCGCAGGAACAGGGTCTTGCCAAATCAATACTTCCGTTGGGACTTCTTCTCCTAGATAGCGAGCTAATGGTCCCATATCACGATGAGTTAGCTTGAACCAAGCTCTAGCAAATGCATCGGCAAACTGATCTGGGTTTTCGTGAAAACGTTTTGAGATAGGTCCATAAGTTGGGTCCATTCGCAAAGCTAAATCGGTGGTAAGCATTGTAGGGGCATGCGTTTTTGCAGGGTCATGTGCATCTGGTACAGAACCCGCTCCTCCTCCATCTTTCGGCTTCCATTGGAAAGCTCCTGCTGGACTCTTTTTCAGTTCCCATTCGAAACCAAATAAATTGTCGAAGAAGTTGTTACTCCATTGAGTAGGAGTTGTTGTCCAAGCACCTTCTAGTCCACTGGTGATGGTATCTCCTGCATTGCCTGTTCCATAGGTATTTCTCCAACCAAAACTCTGTTCTTCCATTGTTGCACCTGCTGGTTCTTTACCAACATATTGCTCTGGATCAGCTGCTCCATGCGTTTTACCGAATGTATGTCCTCCTGCGATAAGTGCCACTGTTTCTTCATCATTCATTGCCATACGACCAAAAGTTTCGCGAATATCTCTAGCTGCTGCTAGTGGATCAGGGTTTCCATTTGGGCCTTCTGGATTTACATAAATTAAGCCCATTTGTACAGCTGCTAATGGATTTTCTAAGTCTCTATCACCTGTATAACGCTTATCTCCTAGCCATTCTCTTTCAGATCCCCAGTACACATCCTCTTCTGGCTCCCATACATCTTCACGTCCACCTGCAAAACCAAAGGTGGTAAAACCCATTGATTCTAGGGCACAGTTACCTGTTAGGATCATCAAATCAGCCCAAGAAATTTTACGACCATACTTTTGTTTGATCGGCCATAATAATAAACGTGCTTTTTCTAGGTTGGCATTATCTGGCCAGCTATTAAGAGGAGCAAAGCGAAGCGTACCTGCTCCTGCTCCACCTCGACCATCAGCGATTCGGTAAGTACCTGCGCTATGCCATGCCATACGAATAAAAAATGGACCATAATGACCATAATCTGCTGGCCACCATTCTTGTGAGTCTGTCATTAAGTCAAAGAGATCTTTCTTTACTGCTTGTAAGTCTAGAGATTTGAATTCCTCTGCATAATTGAAATCACTATCCATTGGATTGGATAAAATGGAATGTTGACGCAAAACATTTAACTTTAATTGATTTGGCCACCATTCACGGTTAGTTGTTCCTCCTCCTGCACTATTTTTTAAAGACCCATTCATAAATGGGCACTTACTTTCGTTATTTACATTGTAACTAGTGTTACTGGATTCAGTATTTGGATTTTTGTTGTCGCTCATAAATTTTGTTTAAAGAAGTTGAAAAGAATATAGCGCAAAATTAATAAGCGAAAACAATAGATAAAAACGAATAATTCTATACTTTTATCGAAAAAAACGATGACTAGAAGCCAAATCGAATATATCCTTGCACTCGACAAATTAAAGAATTTTGGGAAAGCAGCAGAAGCGTGCTTTGTTACCCAATCTACCCTTAGTGCAATAGTTGCTAAATTCGAACAACAATCAGGTGTTATTTTATTCAATCGGAAAACTCGCCCCATCAGTGTTACTGTACAAGGAGAAAAGGTGTTGAAATCTTTAAAGAGTGTATATCGGGAATTTCAACTATTAGATGAGGTAATCAGGGAAGTAAAAGGTGCAGAAGTGGGGAGTATAAGCATTGCCTGTATTCCTACTGTTGCTCCATACCTTTATCCGCTTATTTTAAATCAAATTTCTAATCAATATATGAAGGTAGACTTTAGCATTCATGAGTTGACGACAGAAAATATTGTCGAGGAAATTGTAGCAGGAAATATTGATATAGGAATTGCTTCTATTCCTTTAGAAAATAAGGAGTTGATAGAATACGATCTTTATCAAGAGGATTTTGTACTATACGATTATGGAAATAAGCGAAGTGAAACCAGTTTTACTGTATCCGATATTGACCTCGAACGATTATGGTTGATGGAAGAAGATCATTGTCTGCGAAATCAGGTAGGTAAGATTTGTGAATTAAGGCAGCAAAAAAAGATCAATGGCAATCTTATCTATAGTTGTGGGAGTATTTTTACACTCATTGAAATGGTTAAAAAAAATAAGGGCGTAACCTTATTACCTCGTTTAGCAATCGCTAATAATGCACAAATAAATACGAAGTATACTTATCCTATCTTAGATCCTGTACCAGTAAGGAAGATTGGAATTATCACTCATAAAAGTTACATTCAAAAACGGATTTTAACCAAGTTAATTCAAATCATCAAAAATGCAGTAGCGGATTTTTTACCCTCTCCAATTTCTGATATAGATATTGTGAAGCCTTTTTAAGTACAGGGACATAAGAGGCTGTCTTGATTTTACAATCAGACTTAGAAAAGGCATCTTTTTCACCCC
>JAHDHP010000263.1:0-5105 GCA_020631245.1 Bacteroidota bacterium
GAATAGGCACTTCCTTCATCGAGTCGAATATTAAAACCAGTGGCATTTCGATAGGCGATAATGCGCCCATAATCGGGCTTAAAATCAGCAGAAGGATCTTCGGTGGTTACCCGACATTGAATGGCATAGCCTTGATAGGAAACCGAGCTTTGTCCTAAGATATTGATAACAGGTCCATCGAGTGTTTCGCCATCGGCAATGAGGATTTGACTACGTACTAGGTCAATACCTGTTATCACTTCCGTTACGGTATGCTCCACCTGAATACGTGGATTCACTTCAATAAAGTAGATGTTCTCATCTTGATCGACTAGAAATTCGACGGTTCCTGCATTGTTATAACCTACTTTTCGAGCTATCCGTATGGCATGTCCGTATAAGGTACTTTTTGTTTCGGCAAGTAGTGAGGGAGCGGGAGCTACTTCTACCACTTTTTGAAATCGCCTTTGTACCGAACAATCTCGCTCAAATAAATGGATGATGTGTCCGTAATTATCCCCTAAGATTTGTACTTCTATGTGTTTGGGGTTTTCTATATATTTTTCAATAAAGATCGTATCGTCTCCAAAGGCGGTTTTGGCTTCTCGCCTTGCTTCTATAAAAGCCTTTCGGATTTGTTGGTCATTTCGTACCACTCGCATCCCACGTCCTCCTCCTCCTGAAGCGGCTTTTACCATCACAGGATAGCCAATTCGATTTGCTTCTTCTAGCGCGATTTCTACCGTATTGACTTCGCGTTGACTACTTTCAATAACAGGCACTTGAGCAGCAATCGCCATTTCTTTGGCGCGTACTTTATCCCCTAGCTTTTCCATTACTTCGGGTCGTGGCCCTACAAAAATGATGTCTTCTTCGACACAACGACGAACAAATTCTACATTTTCGGACAGAAAACCATAACCTGGATGGATGGCATTGGCTCCTACCCGCTTAGCAAGCAGGATAATTTCTTCGATATTGAGATAAGGCTTGAGTGGTTCGTCCTCATTGCCTATTTGGTAAGCTTCATCGGCTTTATAACGGTGTAAAGAGTAGCGATCTTCGTAGGTGTAGATAGCTACGGTCGTTATATGTAGCTCGGTGGCTGCTCGAAAAATGCGAATGGCTATTTCGCCTCTATTGGCAACTAGTATTTTTTTTATCTGCTTCATATCATTTGAATAGAATAGTGAATGATAAGATAAATATACTAAATTAGCACTTCTATACCTAAATCCTATTCATTACGTCCTTCGATGAGTCCGCCTTCTTCTTCTAATTCTTCTTGTAGTTTTTGCATTTGCTCAAAACTTTTCCAATTATCAGGATTCAAGTCCAATGATTTTTCATAATTGGCAATCGCTTGTTCTTTATCTCCTTGAATGGTAAATGCTTCAGCAAGACTATCATATACATTGTAAGATTCAGGAAAGATTTCGGTATTCAGTTGAAAAATTTGAACGGCTGTTTTGGTATCTTCTTTTGCGTATAAATACTTATATCCCAGTGTATTGAGATTTGCTTCAGAGAAGATTTGAAAATTGGGATCATTCTTTTGGAAGTACTTAAATTCTTTGTAGGCTCTTGAAAAGCCGTAATGGTCAATAATGTAGAAGAATTGTGCCTCGGTTGGTGGAGCTTTTTGGGCACGCTTGAAGTTTTTGGTGAGGAGGCTGTCTGTAAAGCCATTGTTGATCGGAGTTTGTGCGAGAAAGCTTTTACTTTGCTCATCGCCCTTCAAACTTGCATTGAAAAAATGTAAGGAATATAAGGCAATACCATCATAATTATCTTGGTTAAAATAATTTGATGAATTGGGGTCGTGACTAGCTACAAAGGCGGTGAAAGAGCTAAAATCAGGATGTTCTAATTCTTTGAATTTTAAGCAATAAGCATCTGCATATTTGAGAGAATTGTAAAACTGATAAGTTGTATCATAGGCATTTCCTTTGGCCATAAACAGGTAGGGAACGCGTGTTTTGTCGGTATTGAAAAAGTAGAGGTCTTTTACGAGATCATAAAAATACTCCATTGAGCCATCATAGCTCAATACAGCATCTACATAGGTATTTCGCATTTGAAATAAAACATTGGCTGCTCCCCCCCAACTATATCCCCAGGTTCCTATTTTGTTAATTTGTACATTGTTTCGAGTTTGCATCAAGCCCTTCAACTCTTCCATATCCTCTACTTGTGCTAGTAAACCCTCTAAGTCTGATGACATTTCTTGCTGTCCTTTACCTGCTGAAGGAACAGCTGCTACTATATATCCATGACTTGCCAAGTATTCGCAAATCATAGCATTATCCATTGGTGTAGAGCTATAAGAAGGAGCATAAATGATGAGGGGAAATTTGCCTTTTATGGGATCGGCATCCCAAATAGCCTTTGTTCGACTCGCAAGTAGTTCTTCGGCTGTAATACTAGTTGGAACCGAATATAATAGTCCATCTGCGAATTCTAGGCTTTTTTCTTTTAGTTTACTCAACTCTTCTTTACTTATCTTTTTTTGGTATCGCTCCCGCATGAATTGTGCCTCAATATACTTATTGTAGGACATAAATTTCGGGCGTTTCACTCTTTTGGTCGGATACCAAATATAGGCTTGTATAGGACGGCTTTGAACATCTTCAATGACTTTCCCAAAATAATCTGTTTCTTCTTTATAGCTACGCGAGAAATCGTATAATTGTATAATTTGAAATCCCGCATGGTAGGCTCCAACTGGTAATGCTGCTATCTCTGTGTCTGGTTTAGCAGGTGTCTTAGCTCTTTTTTGAGCATGCAAAGAAGAGACTTGTAATGTAATAAAAAGTAGGATTAGTGCAAGGGGACGAGTGTCAAAGGCCTGTTTCATACCTAGGTTTAATTTGAATAGAGCGATTACAGGAAATGTAGTAAGAGGTTATGACTATTACTCTATTCAAATAACAAAACTTACACCATACTTTTATTGAGGAAAAAGCTTGATTAGATACTATTATACTGTCTCCCCCACACTTGGTGAGCTGCTAGGCGGCTGTTTCGTTTGGTATTCCCGCATCAACTTAGAAATGTCATCATTGAGGCGGCTCATGGTAAGATTTAAATCTACTAATAATTGTTCGAATAGCTTTTCACGCACTTTCACATAACTGACCAAATGTTCATTCGATAAGCTCACTTTTTGTGTAATTTGGTGCATATTCTGATCCGCTTGTTGGTTCACCTTCGTCAATTCACCAATCACCCCTTCATGGCTATTTAAATTGTTGTTGACCTGATGCAAGGTAGATTGTATTTTTTCTAATTGCTGATTAAAGCTTTGTACCTGATCCGCAATTCGACTACTGGAATCATCCATATTCCCCGTTACCTTTCTAAAATTATCGACCAATTCGAGGACATCAGTTTGTAGATTAATTAGATTATTGGTAGCTCCAAATAAATTCTTAGAGGCGTTGCGCAATTCGGCAGTCGCCTCTTGTACTACTTTAGGTAATACGACTTGTAAATTTTTATTCACCGCTTGATCCAATTCAAATTTATCGCGTTTTCTAAAAAAGGGCAATACCTTAAAAAGACTCATTTCTTCAATTCGATCAAGGATATTGTGATGCAGTTGGCGCGTAGAAATAAACATAAAGCCCAAACTCAAAGCTCCTAATAATCCGAGGATGGTACTACCAGATACGATAGGTAATAAATCACTTATCACCAATCCCATTTGATTCAACTGAATCATACTCAAAAAACTACCAATCAAACCCACAACTGCCAGACTCACAATTGCCAAGCGAATGATTCCACCCGCATTTTGAAACCGTTGATTGAGTAGATTGGTCATCCCTGCATTGTCAATTTCTGCATCTAAATTGTCGAGCATATTGATTTGGTGAATGCGATCACGCATCCAAGTATTAGGAGGCAATTTTTCCTCTACTGCGTCCACATCTTCCCGCGATAATAATACCGCTTCCTTCACTTTTTCTATCGCACCACCCTGTCGCAAAAGCGTACCATAGTAGCGAAAGATCAGTAAAAAGCTAATCACAAACAAGACAATAATAAGTGCGCAAACTTCTAAATTACTGTCTGTAAAAATAAAGCGTTGTTGTTGCAAGAGATAAGTCACCCCTCCAAAAGCAAGGGTGCTAATTAATATCGTAAAAAGTGGGCTTAGTCGATTGATCATTTTTAATTTGGCTTTGTTGGGTTAACTTTACATTAGTAAAGATACCAATTAATTTTTTCAGTCACAAAAATGTCATCGCAGAATGTCTGAATTCCTTACCACCATTGACTTACAGCCTAACAATGTACCTATCAAATACACTGCTCCACTCCTAGCAATTGGCTCCTGTTTTGCCCAACATATTGGTCAACAGTTACAAGAACACAAACTCCCGCTTTTATCTAGTCCTTTCGGCATACTATACAATCCTGCCTCTATTGCCCAATCCCTACACCGAATTCTTGAAGGCACCGCCTACCACGCTGATGATCCTGCTATTGCCAACTACCAAGAAAAATGGGTAAGCTTCGACCATCACGGTGATTTCTCCAAACTCGACAAAGCCGAACTCCTACAACACCTCAACGAATCTCTACAAACCACACACGCCCAAGTCAACAACTTGCAATATTTGATACTAACACTCGGCACCGCCTATGTATACGAATTAAAAGCCACTCAAAAAGTAGTGGCTAATTGTCACCAACTACCTGCCAATCAATTCAAACGTTACCGTTTATCAGTCGCCGAAGTGGTGCAATTACTCCAAGAAGTCATCACCCCATACAAAGCCACTAATCCCCAATTACAAATCCTATTCACCGTCAGTCCCATTCGTCATTGGAAAGATGGAGCCATTGACAATCAGCGCAGTAAAGCGACCCTCTTACTCGCCATTGAGCAACTCTGTCAAGAAATACCAGATACCCACTACTTTCCCGCCTACGAAATCATGATGGATGAACTACGCGACTATCGCTTTTACGCCTCCGACATGCTCCATCCATCCGACACCGCCATCCAATATATTTGGGAACGATTCAAAGACGTATACTTTGCCAAAAAAGAACAACAGATCATGAAAGAGATCGCCCCCATTCGCCAAGCATTTCACCACCGCCCCCGTTTTCCC
>JAHDHP010000263.1:5205-6600 GCA_020631245.1 Bacteroidota bacterium
CACTACCGAACCTGCAACCTCTGCGAAGCCATGTGCGGCCTCGAAATCCAATACCAAGACAAAGAAGTACTCCGCATACAAGGCGACAAACAAGACCCTTTTAGCAAAGGACATATCTGCCCCAAAGCAGTCGCCCTCAAAGATATTTACGAAGACCCTGACCGCCTCAAATACCCCGTTCGTAAAACGGAAGCAGGCACTTGGGAGCAAATTTCGTGGGAAGAAGCCTATGACGAAATAGTCACCAAAATTCAAGCAATCCAAGCCGAGCATGGCAATAATGCATTAGGCATCTACTTAGGCAATCCCAATGTCCATAATATGGGAACCATGCTCTTCAATCGCGACTTTATCAAAAGCCTCAAAACCCGCAATCGCTTTTCTGCTACCTCCGTCGATCAACTCCCCCACCACTTCGCTGCGCTTCTCATGTTCGGACATAATATGATGATGCCCATCCCCGACATCAACCGCACCGATTTCATCCTTATCTTAGGAGCCAATCCACTTGTTTCCAATGGCAGCCTGATGACTGCTGCAGGAGTAGATAAACGCCTCAAAGCCATCCAAGAACGAGGTGGAAAAATTGTGGTGATCGACCCTCGCAAAACCGAAACAGCCGCCAAAGCCGACCAACATATTTTTGTCAAACCGGGCACTGATGCCTACTTACTACTAGCCATCTTACATACCATTTTCGACAAAGGCTGGGTTGACCTAGGAGCATTAGCCGAATTTACAGATGGATTAACTGCTATTGAAGCAGCCATCAAAGATTTCAGCCCCGAAAAAGCAGCCGCCATAACAGGCGTCAATGCTACTACCATCACTGAATTAGCCCAAGCATTTTGCGAAGCCCCTTCTGCTGTTTGTTACGGACGTTTAGGTGTCTCCACCCAAGCCTTTGGTGGCTTATCTCAATGGCTCATCAATGTCATAAATATCGTCACTGGCAATTTCGATAAAGCAGGCGGAGCTATGTTCACCCTCCCCGCCTTCGATTTTGTGGCACAAACAGGCGCAATGGGCAAAGTAGGAGCCTTTAATCGCTGGAAAAGCCGCGTGCGTGAACTCCCCGAATTTGGTGGCGAACTACCCGTCAGTGTACTCGCTGAAGAAATCCTCACCCCAGGAGAAGGACAAATAAAAGCCATGATTACCCTCGCAGGAAATCCCGTCCTATCGACTCCCAATGGACAACAACTCGACCAAGCCTTCGAGCAACTAGAATTCATGGTCTCCATCGACATTTACATCAATGAAACCACCCGCCATGCCGACCTCATTCTTCCTAGTACCACCGGCTTAGAAACACCTCATTACGATGTCATTTTCCACGCCCTAGCCGTACAAAACACCAGTAAATACTCCACCGCCCTCTTCGAAAAAGAAGAC
>JAHDHP010000264.1:0-3134 GCA_020631245.1 Bacteroidota bacterium
TGGTCGTCTTGCCCAAATGCTTCGATGCGTTGTTCGGGGGTGAGCGTAAGGTCTTCGACGGTTTCGGCAGCACTACTCATAGGTGTTTGTAGAATGGCCCAGCCTCCTGGTTTGAGTACACGGTATAACTCACTCATTGCCTTTGTGTCATCGGGCACATGTTCGAGTACATGATTACACAAAATCACATCAAAGGTATTGTCTTCGAAAGTGATGTCCGTGATGTCCATTTGGAGCATGGCAGTGGGCATGTCGAGGTCAGCACTGATATAGTCCACATTGGGGCTATTTTTGAGTAGCTCTTGAAACTGGTGTTCAGGAGCAAAGTGTAGCACTTTTAATGGGTCTTTTAATAGGTTGGTTTTCTCGTGGATATAGAGCCATAAGCCACGATGTCGTTCGAGTGATAAACACCATCGACAAAGGGCATTGTCGCGTTTTACATGCCCATAGGAGGCAAATTTGCTGAAGCGGCTCCCACAACAAGGGCATTTGACGGCTCGTCCTGTAAATATGGGAGAGGTAGCGCGTAAGGCGTATTGTCCTGCTACTCGTAAATACTTTTTAGGGACAATTTTTTCGGCTATTTGTTTTAGTTCGTAAGTTGCAAACATAGGTTTTAGTCTTTGGTAGTATGACGCAAAAATTGTGCGACAAAACGAGGTGGAGCGATGGAACGATTAACGTGCGAGGTGCGAGGTGCGAGGTGCGATGAAATTTAGAAGTTAAGCTTGTTCTTTCCTTTTGTACAAATAATTTCTCCAAGATTATTGAAAAATCTTCGCGCCTCGCACTTAGTACGTCTCACATCTATGAAGCATAAAAGTACTTCCGTCGGACGTAAATCGTTCCACCGTTCAATCGTCTTTCGCGTGAGGGATAGTAGTGGTAGCTTGGTGAAACAGCCACTTAATGAAGCAAGGACTAGCAGGGCTGACAGCGGAAGACACTGCTAGGACTATGCTGAATAGGTGGCTGTGAAGCAACTACAAACGGATAGCCCGACCTGGAACAGGGATTGAGGGACTGAGGGCTTGTGGGATTGAGTTGCGTTACGCGTTAACAGAATTAAGCCCTTAGTTCCCAAAACCTGTGGAAGGGCACGCCCTGATAACAAAAATCCCCAAATCTATAACAGATTTGGGGACCTTTTAGATCAATGATTATTCATCATTAATTAGTCTTTTAAAAGAACATTTGCTGTGGTACGGATACCATCATTTACTTTTACAAAGTAAACTCCTTTTGAGAGATTTGTTATATCCATATTCACTTCGTTCACACCTACAGTCGTATTTACTGATCTATTCATAACGATACGTCCAGTAATGTCGTAAAGGCTGATATCAACTGTTGACATTTGATCGTTAGTGAATGTTAAGTTAACTGAAGAACTAGCAGGAGTTGGGAATAAACGAATGATTTCGAATCCAACTTCACCTCTAGAAACTACGATTACTTCATAAGAAGTAGTTGAACCATCTTGATCTGTTTGAACAAGGTAGTAGTAGTTTAAGCCAGTACTTGCGTTTTTATCAGTGAAACTGTAGTTATTGATTGCACTAGCATTTCCATTTCCTGCTACTTGACCAATGGTTTCGAAATTAGCTCCATCGGTAGAGTGAAGGATAGTAAAGTAGTCATTGTTTGTTTCAGAAGCAGTAGACCAGGTAAGGATATTACCTTCTTGGCTTGCTTCTCCTTCGAAACTTAATAACTCAACAGCTACATCAGGAATACAGTTGTAAACAGTATCAATAAGAGTAGGTCCACATCCTTCTGCATCATTAATAGCAATAAATACTTGTGTGCCATTAGGAACAGTAGCATTAATTTGTCCACCTTCATCTAAGAATTGGTCACCTAAAGTACCTGTTACGATATATGGAGGAACGGTACCACTAACGGTAATACTAATACTATACTCGCCATTTGCCGCAGCACCTGCACAATCTACTTCTACAATTGCTTGAGGACCAGGACAAGATTTAGAACAGAAAGGAGCTTCACGTTCTATTGTTTGTACACAGCTTTCTGCATCAGAAACAGTAAGTGTATATCCTTCTCCTTCTGTTACAGGGAATGTAATTTCTTCTGCTTCATCTAATAAACCACTAAAGTCACCACTTACAATATACGGAGCAACACCACCTGATACAGAGAAAGTAACATCATAGCTACCTGCATCTTGTACATTTGTACAATCGAAAGTATCAACAATTGCAAAACTTGGTGGGCATTCAACCTTACTACAAGGTACTAGGTCATTTTCTCTAACTTCGATACGACAACCATTAGCATCTGTAACTACGAATTCATATCCGTTTCCATCAGGAACGAAGAAAGAAGCTTGTTCTCCTTCTTCCAAGATACCTGTATAGTTTCCATCAGCTACTGAATAAGGAGCAGTTCCACCAGAAATACTAAATACAACTTCATATTCTCCTCCACCTTCAAAAATAGGATCACAATTTCTAATATGGTCTACACTAAAGGTAGATGGGCAATCGCCTTTTGAACATGGCTCAAGATCAGCTTCATTAATAACAATGATACAACCATCAGCATCTGTAACGGTAAAACCATATCCGTTTCCATCAGATACGCTAAACGATGCTGCTTCACCTTCTTCCAAAACACCTGTATAGTTTCCATCAGCTACTGAATAAGGAGCAGTTCCACCTTCTACACTAAAATTAACGATAAATTCTCCTTGTCCACCGATTAAAACAGGTCCACAATCTCTCTCGTGATTTACTTGATATGTATCAGGACAACTTTCTAATTTAGAGCATGGTGTTAGATCTGTTTCTACACGAACTGTACATCCTGCTGCATCTGTTGCAAATAAAATGTAATCTTCACCATCACTTTTTGTAAAGCTAACTACTTCTCCTTCTGTCAAAATACCGCTATAGTCTCCATCAGTTAAAGAATATGGAGCCGTTCCACCAGACACACTAAATTCTACCGTATAGCTATCTGTTCCACAAATTCGTTCGTGGGCAATTTGGAATTCTGAAGGACAATCTTGTGCCTTAGCATCAAATGTCAACAGACAAGTACTTATAAATAAGATTAAAAAGAACGTAAGTTTCGTCTTCATAGTCTAAAAATTTGAATTTATAAATTAT
>JAHDHP010000264.1:3234-6593 GCA_020631245.1 Bacteroidota bacterium
TAAAAAGAACGTAAGTTTCGTCTTCATAGTCTAAAAATTTGAATTTATAAATTATTACTTTTTGTCAATATACTTAAACAAAAGAATAGAAATAGGCTATTCGTGTTAGATGCATTGTTAAACTTTTAAAATTCATTCCGCATCCTACTTCTAACTATCAAAAGTAATTTTTTTTTTAGACTATTCGAACAAATTACCCATAAAAACTCATAAACTACTTAAAAAGTATCAAGAAAAGAGGGTCATATATAAAGTGGCTTTTAGATAAGCTCCTATTTTGTCATTGTTGTGTCTATTGTTGTCATATTTGTCGAGTCTGGTGGTGGAGGTGGAGGTAATGTAGTTAAATCACCAGGTTTTCTATTCAACGACATATTCAGTAGTCCATCAACACTATATACCTCGTTTTCACCTGCAATACGCACATAAGATATAGGCTTCATTTGTGGCTGTTGTTGGTTAGGATTTGCTCCTTGCACGGGCGGTGTTTTGGGTTGTTGGATCGTAAATTTACCTATTAAAAGCTCTAAGTCCTTTTTATTTTCTTGTTCTACGATCACCCGCATTGCATTTTCCTCATCTACTTCATAGTCTACCCAAGCAGATTTCGATTTGGTAGTCAAGCTTTTTGGCTTTATAAATGTCAACTCTCCTATCAGTTGTTCTACTTTCCCTTTCTCAGCATCCCCGCTAAAAGTATCATTTTTCACCTTCCAATTTCCTGCTTCTTTCCAAATACTCAATTCGCTTCCCCCTTTTGGTGTAATACGAATAGCATTCACTTGCATAGTATCTATTTCGACTAACTTATCTCGGAATGTACGTTGTTTTTGTTGTCCTCCTCCCCAAAACAGATACCCAACTAATGCTATTAATACTAAGAATACTAGTATTAATAGGATATTAGAACCTTTCATTTGTCACTATGATTTTTTGATTTAAAATTAATTGTCCGTTAAGCATATCTTTCTTTTGCCCATTGCGACCGTTTTCTATTGCGGAAAATGGTGCGAATCACTCCATAAATAACGATGAGGACAATCGGCAGTAAGAAATTACCCCATTTGATAAATTGTCGCTCCCCATCACTCAGTTTTTTTATGGGGCGTGATTGTATTTCTTTTGTTCTCAAACTATTTAACCCTACATTATTGACAAGCCAATTGACCGAATTGACAAATAGGCTCACATTATCAGGGGGCAATTGCTGCATTTGTTGTCCTTGTCCATTCACTCCAAAATCACCATCGCCAAAAACAACCATTCGCGCATCTGTATCGCCTGCCAGCTTCCCTTCTACAGTAGCCCCTATCACCAAATTGGCATCTGAAAAACTATACTCATTGAGTTTCTTTTGTACATCGCCTATAAAGGAATAGGGTAAGTCTACAGCTCCCGACTGGTCGGAGCTAAAAACAATCGGATGGAAGTTTACTTTACTATCTCCTACATATTCTAGGGAGCTAGTAAAAGGTAAAACCATTTGCTCTAAGCCTTTACTGATTTCATGTTCTTGGTCAAACTTCTTTACAATTGGAATATAAGGAAATTGAATTTGCTGGTAGGTCATCATCGGAAAACCAGGAATGATTTCTTGTTGAACGGGTACACTTATTTGGCTACATTCTTTATCCTTTACAAAATTTTCTTTTACGTTTATTCCTTTGCTTCCCAACCACGTTTCTAATCCTGTGGTGACGCCTTTGGCAGCCAAATTATTTTGCATATCAATATCCACTCGGTTGAGTGCCAACAAGACGCCTTTTCCCATCCCTAGAAAGTCATCTAGGCGGGTAATTTCTTCTTGTGAGAAAGAATCGACTGGAGCGACAACAACAAGGGCTTGGTAATTATTCACCACACTCGAATCTAGTAGCGAAGTCGTTTCAACATCGAAGGTAACATTCAATTCCTCTCGTACTTGAATCATCGTGGCAGGAGTTGCCTCACTATGTCCTGTCACAAAACCCACTTTGGGTTTATTAGCCACTGCCATTTTGCTAATTTTGGAGGTCAAATCATATTCTGCCGACTTATTGGGCATAATGATTGGGATGGCCTCCGACTTATCATCATACTGAATTTTTGCGCCCATATACACGCGTTGCAAAGTTGCCTGATCTCGTTTATTCACCTGCACATCTCGATACACAATCCCATCAGCCCGCGCCTGTTGTTCCATCTCGTCATTCTCATTCGGATTTACAAATTCATACACCACATTACCACCCGATAAATTCGCATACTCTACCAACATATCTCGAAAGTCTCGCTTCACCTTTTGAAAAGGTACTGGCAGCTCTTCCGAAAAATAAGCCGTTACCGTAGCCGTTTTATCTAAGTCTTTCAATACATTTTCAGTCGCATCACTAAGCGTATATATCTTATCACCCGTAAAGTCAAGACGCACAAAAAAGCGACTCATCACAATATTTAATAAGATAATAATGGCGATGACCAAAAATACCCTTAGCCGCAATGAACTCTTAGTTAACATAGTCTTTTTATTAGGTTTGCTTGTCTTTTTTGTTTGTTTAAATCGTTTACGAAACCACGTTTCGCTTCATCAAATTCGTTTCTGCTAATACCAGAAATAACACCGAAATCGACACAAAATAAATTACACTTTTACTATCCAACACCCCTCTCGACAACGATTCATAGTGCGTATAAGCATTCAAATACTCCAAAATACGCCCTGCCGTTCCGAAAATATAAGTCGTTAATATCCAAGTAAACAGAAATAGCACAACACCTATACAGAGCGTCATCAAAAAGGCAACAATCTGGTCGCTTTGGAGGCTACTCGCATATAATCCCACACTGATATAAGCAGCACTCAACAAAATGATTCCAATATAACCACACCACACAGCACCATGATCGACAGGGCCTAGCCAAGCAATCGTAAAATAATAAGGTAGGCTAAATACCAGCGCAATCAGTACCAAAGCCAAACAAGCCAAAAACTTTCCAATCACTATTTGCCTATCTGTCACGGCTTTCGTCAATAAGAGTTCTATGGTTCCCGTTTTCTTCTCTTCGGCAAAGGTCCGCATCGTCAAGGCAGGAATAAAGAAGAGTAAGGTAAAATAAGCGAAGAAAAAGAAAGATTGTATACTCGCCTGGCCACTGAAAAAGACTTCGTTGCCAAAGCCATAAATCCAAGTGAAAAAGCCAGTGATTGCCAAAAATAATACGATAATGATATAGGCAATCAACGAATCAAAAAAGGTACGCAGTTCTCGCTGCGCAATAATGAGTATGGGCTTCATATTTATGTAGTTGTTTTTTTATTATTTTCTTTTTTGGGCGTGCCCTTTTCCTCCTCGCCCGTTCATGCGTCCACGCATGAACAG
>JAHDHP010000265.1 GCA_020631245.1 Bacteroidota bacterium
TCGCGTGAGGGATAGTAACGGTAGCTTGGTGAAGTGGAAAGGTAGAGAGGCTTTTGCTGGCAGGGCTGACGGAGGAAGACACTGCCAGCAAATATAGCCGAACACCTTTTCTACGAGGCAACTACAAGTGAATAGCCCGACCTTTTGGAAAAATCGACTTGGCAGGTTTTGAGTATGCACCATACTTTCTAAATAACGCAATTATTTAAACCTGATAAGTCTTGATTTTTCCAAAAGGACACGCCCAGCATCATAGAAATAAGAAAATAGTGTACTATTAAAACATATCAGATTTGAAGCAGTGTCGTTTTTTCATAATAGTCCTTATTCAAAATCTGCCATGTTGATTGCTTCATTCTATGACATTGATAATACGTACGAACGAAGATTTGGGATCATTAATTTTTCCTTCTCTTCGGCACGGATGAAATAATCGTCTCTTGTTTATTCTCAAAATAAGTACCCACTCGTTGTTGAGCATTGAGGCGAATATTCATATAAAAGAGGTGATAATCTACTTTGCGGAAGTCTTTACGATTTCCTTTCGGCCCTAATAAAGCTTTAGGCTTACTGATCCACAAAATACCTTCTTTGACCTGTGCATCTGCCATATTAGGGATAATGCGTTCAAATTTCCAAAGCACCCCTCCTTGATTTTGTTCTGCATCTACAAACAGATCATTTAGCTCCCAAGTAAGCGGATTAGTACAGACTACATCTAGGGGGCGACTGTCGTGTGAAGGAGGAAAGTAATCGCGGATATAGCTTCTCCAACTACAATAGCACTGCGTTTGGGTCGCATTTTCACATGGCTTTAGGGTATTGAAAGAACTAAGTGTTACCTCCTCTCCTACTAGATACGCTGCCACTAGTTTCTTTTGCAATTCTTGTCCATCAAAAAATTCCTGTAATAAACGAAGGGCATGTTGACTCCCTTGCCCATGTGCAGCAATAATAATAGGACGCCCCTCATTGTGTGTGTCTAGGTAATGTTGGAAAGCGGTTTGGATATCAAAATAGGCAAGCTCAAGTGCAGAAACGGCCGACTCTGTATCTCGGTCATCAAAGGCGTGGAGATGTGCTTGTCGGTAACGCGGCGCAAAAATACGTCCCGCTCCATTAAAGGCACTCGCTTGGCAGGCAATACCAAAATCATCGGTCCGCTGATTCAATAGTTCTTGATTGATGGGCGCATTCCAATTGCCCTGTCCTTTGTCACCTACATAAGTAGTCGTGTGTACAAAAAAAACATCTGCTTTGGCTTCTTCTTGGCGATTTTTGATAGACGGATCAGGTACCCGATCGGCTCGATCGCGTTTAAATGGCGAAGCGGCCCAGGCATCTTCTTGCGTATAATCGGGCGTATCTGGAGCGGTATAACTCGTAAAGCTTTTGCGCGGATAGGCTTTGTAGTTTTGATTGCTACAAGCGGATATACAAAGGAATAGGAGTAATAAACCAAAAATTTGTACGGCTACTTTCATTGAAACAGTTTTGTTGCGTTTCAGGCGTTCTTGATTCATTCAAGAACGGGCAAAGGTAAGGTGTAGACTGTTAGTTTCACACTTTCTGTTTAGAAAATATGCACTATTCAATGAATTAGCTAAGTGTTTAAATCAGAATCATACAGATAACAAAAGGCTACTATAGTTTTATTATCTAACAGACTTGCAAGATAACAAATTCATGGCGAAAGCTCCTTATATCTTAGGTTTATTTAGCTAAATCTAGACGATAAATAGAACGTCCATAAGTCGCAGCAGCTAACTGGCGACTCGCTTTGTGTAAATCCATATCAGTAACAGGAACGATAGGAAGTCCCTTGCCTAGTAAGTGCCATTTTTGCTCTTGAACATTGCCATAATATACTCCTACATCGGTAGCGATATAAAGTTGGGAAGCTTGTGCAGGATCAATTAATAGATCATTGAGAGGAGCTTTGGGCAAATTGGCAGTGATGTTTTTCCAGCTTTTTCCTCGATTGTCTGTTTGAAACAAATAAGCTCCCTCGTCGCCTTCTCGATAACCCGAAAAAGCTATATAAACGCGACTGGGTTGAAACGGATCAACTATAATACGACTGACCCATTTATCGGGTAATGTGGCTCCTATATCTTCCCAGTTTTGCCCACCATCAAATGTGGCAAAAACCTGCCCATCATCTGTACCGATATAAATAATTTGGGAATTAGAAGGCGCAATTGCAATGGTCGTAAGTGTACCATATACAATCGCACTAGTGACAACAGAGCCGTTACTTTTGTATAATTTGGTAAATGGCGGGCTAATGGATTGCCAACTTGCTGCCCCATTATTACTGCGATACAAACGATTGGTTCCGTAATATAAAACTTCTGTATTGATAGGGTCCATTACTACGGGCGTATTCCAATTGGTTGGATCATCTTCCGAAATCCCCCATGTTGCATCTGCAAAGGTTTTCCCTCCATCCATTGATCGAGAAAAGGTACCATACTGATAAGACGCATACACTAAATCTGGATTATTCGGATCGATAAGCACTTCCATACCATCTCCATCATACATCATTTTCCACTGATTATCTTTTACGGAGAAGCCATGTAAGACACCATTATCCTGACTTCCTCCAAAAATTTGATTCGGATCATTGGGATGAAATCTACAAGTATAAAATTGGGTGATAGGTAAATAAGGATAGTGCAACCATTCTTCTCCTCCATTTTCACTCAAATATAATCCACCATCATTTCCTAGTAATAATATTTGCGGATTCGACTCTAGTATATGCATCGCATGTTGATCATAATGTACTTTGATCTGCGACATATTTTTCCAACTCAAACCACCATCTTCTGACTTGTACACATCTAAGCCCAGCGCGTAAATCACATCTGGATCATGTGGATCTACTCGGATATTTCCAAACCACCAACCATACGATGCATACATATTAAATAATTGTCGATCATAGACTTGAAACCATTTTTTTCCGCCATTTACCGTTTTAAAAATTCCTTTAAAATCACCTGATTCATCCGCAAAAATAGCGTACAAAATATTGGGTTGTGATTTGCATTGAGTAATACCAATACGCCCCAAATCAGAAGTTGGCAAACCATTGGTCATCGGCTCCCAAGTAGTTCCACCATCTTTAGAACGATACAAGCCACTACTTGCTCCGCCATATTTTCGGCGATCTGGTCGGCGCACTCGCTCCCACATACTAGCATATAAGATATTCGGTTGTGTAGGATGCACAAGGAGATCAATACAACCAGTAGAGTCTGTTATCCCCAATACATGTTCCCAATTCTCTCCTCCATCTACGCTGCGAAAAATTCCTCGTTCTGGATTATCTTTAAACAAACTCCCCATAGCAGCCACATACACCCGATCAGCATCTTTCGGATCAACGACAATTCGCCCTATATTCCTCGTTTTTTCAAGTCCAATATGTGTCCATGTGTCTCCCGCATCTTTCGATTTAAACAAGCCAACTCCATCATACGTAATAGATCCTCCTCCAGCATTTGCCTCCCCCGTTCCTACATACAAGACCTCTTTGTTAGAAGGAGCAATCGCAATATCACCAATTGACAAGCTCATTTGCTCATCAAAAATAGGAGTCATATTTTCACCCATTTCCGTAAGCTTAAATACACCACCAGAAGCACCTGCCACATAAATGGTTTCTTCATCTGCTGGATGAATGGCAAGATCGGTAATTCGCCCACCAATATTTTCTGGGCCCACCGATTTCCAAACAGGAATATCCGTTTTTTCGCGATTCGCTGCTCGATCTTCCAGAGCTTGTTGAAGGGCTTTTCGGTATCGAGCATAATCTACTCCATCTACACCCGCAATTCGCTGTTGCAAAAAGCCTGGTAGTGGTTTTAATTTTTTCTCTTTTTTCGTAGGCATTTCTACTTGCACCGACTCTTGTTGGTGGGTACAACTAATGAGAAAGAATATACAAATGAAAGGAATAACTAAAGCAATGTATTTTAATATAGAGCGCATTGATTTGATTTTTAATTATTACTTTTATTGGGCGTGCCCTTTCACAGGTCTTAGGGAATTATGGGCTTGATAACAAACATACGTAACGCTAACACAATCCCTCAAGCCCACAATCACCCAATCCCTGTTTCAGGTCGGGCTATCCGCTTGTAGTTGCCTTGCAGAAAAGCTGTTCGGCTATATTTGCTGGCAGTGTCTTCCTCCGTCAGCCCTGCCAGCAAAAGCCTCACTACCTTTCTGCTACGTCAAGCTACCACTACTATCCCTCACGCAAAACAATGAGTCAATTAGTGAATGCGCGAATGACTGAATAGTAGTACGTATAATTCATTCACTCACTCACTAATTCATTCATTGTTTATGGATTACCAAAGATACCAAAAGTTAACCGCTCATTTAAAAGTAATAACGATATACCTATGAAACATTTTATACCCACTTTCATCTTCTTTTTTTCGTTCTTTTTCCCACTTGTAAGCCATGCCACTTTTTCTATTGTAGCAGTCGATCCAGAAACAGGAGAAATAGGATCAGCAGGAGCCTCTTGCATTGGTGGTGTAGATATCATTGCGGGTATTGTTCCAGGCTTAGGAGCCATGAACTCACAAGCTTGGGCTTGTGTTCCCAATGTCAATCTAAATAATGGACTAGAGCAAATGAAATTGGGCAAAAGCCCCGAAGAAATTTTGGATTATGTAAAAGCCAATGATGAATGTTTTGCGGGTAATTACTCCTCCTCTTATCGCCAATATGGTATTGCTTTGTTCGACTCTTTAGGCAATCCCCAAACAGGAGCTTTTACAGGTAGTAATGCCGATGATTGGAAAGGTCATATTACGGGGCCTAATTACGCTATTCAAGGAAATATATTACTCGGCCCCGAAGTATTAGATCAAATGGAGCAAGGTTTTCTAAATACCGAAGGTAACCTTGCCGAAAAACTCATGGCAGCCATGCAAGGTGCTAATATACCAGGTGCCGATAGTCGCTGTTTAGAAGAGGGCGTGTCTACTCTTTCTATTTATTTAAGAGTTGCGAAACCCGATGACCTGAGTGATAATCTATACCTTGATTTGAATATTCCCACACTTCCTACGGGAGTCGAACCCATTGATACGCTACAAACACTATTTGATATTTGGATCGAGGGTGGCGTTTTACCTTGCGGTCTTCCTGATTTATCAACAGATACCTTTTGTGATGCCGAGCAACTATGTCCTATAAATGCTAGTCCTATTTTGCCTGATGCTTACAAAGATGGCTATGATAATTATACCTATGTACAACGTGGAGACATTCGACTTCCTATCCTAAGTCAAAGTTTTCTATCTGATGAGCAAGTTCTTTTTACAAAAGAGGTATTCTCTTTTTATCTCCAAGATGTACCCAACACCCAATATGGAGCAGACAAAAGCAATATTTGGAGGTACTTACTCAATAACCAACAAGTTATTGCTTTACATAGTAGTGGAAACGGTATTAATGCAGCTCAACCTAGTTCTTCCTGCTCGAATTTTCAAAATCTTATCGCTTCTGATATTCAGATTCCAGGAAGTGCTAATTATCTGACTGCCAAGCAAAGTCGTTTGTTTCAAAAGATAGCCTACCCTATTTACAGTCAAGGGATTCGACGAGGCAATAAAGCCATGTATGACGCGATTGTCACATCGGCTGAAATGGCTATTGCCAATGAAATTTATACTCCTTTGAGTAATAGCCTTTCTTTTGAAGAACAGGTTAGTAATTATTGGGGATTAGCTACTAGTATTTTTTATGGACAATGGGCGCATGATCCTCGAAATAATGGAATGGCAGGTATTTCGGAACTCGCCTATATCTCTAGGGAAGAAATGTCTACCAAAGACCCTGACTTGTATGAGATCATTAGTAACTTTTACTCGCCCTATATTGATTTTTCCATTCCATTAGCATCTTCTTTCAAGGGTCATTTTCTGCTTACAATTGATACAGAGCAACCCTATACCTACCAATCACAATACCTACAACATATCCAATTGACTGGCTCTAACCATGCGGGTATTAGTGGCAATACTCTTGACAATGAGCTAATAGGTAACGAGGGAGACAATTTACTGATGGGAAATGGGGGGAATGATCTTTTAGATGGAATGGCTGGTATGGATTCTGCCAAATATCAGGGTAATTTTGCGGAGTATACACTTACAATGGAAGGTGATTATTGGTTGGTGGCCGATGGGCAAGCAGATCGAGATGGAATGGATACGCTACGCAATATTGAGTTTATCACCTTTGCGGATTCTACCTATTCTACCTCTTTTAGTGTAGGAACTTCCTCCCCTACTATTCTCCATCATTCTCTGCAAGCATTCCCTAATCCTTCTCAAGATGTCTTACAATTGCAATATCCTACCTCTAACGATTATGAGGAAGTGTCTGTCGTCATTTATCCATTAAATGGGCAGGCTGTTTTTCAACAAATGCTCCCTAGCACAAAGGGTTTACTCCGGGTGAATATCTCTGCTTTGGTTTCGGGGATTTATGTGTTGAAGGTGGAAGTGAATGGGAAGACATTTCTAGCAAAATTGGTGATTA
>JAHDHP010000004.1:0-7335 GCA_020631245.1 Bacteroidota bacterium
GACTTATAATATAGATGCTTATAACATTGCTTTTTTTTTATTATTTTGGGTTTTAAAAGGAGTCAGAATTATTCCCCTCCTCGGAGGGGCAAGGGGTGGGTTCTCATCCATTTTGAAATTTTATCCCTGCATATTCCCCTGAAACCTGACCCCTAATTCCTCCATCACTAGTCAATAAAACCATTATTTATATGAGAAAACTGCTATTACTACTCACTATACTACTTTTTACAGTGTCCAGTAGCACCCAAGCCCAAGAGCGGCAAGAAAAAAAATCACTAGATACCCGCCTTAATCAGAACTTCAAACCAGTCTCGAAGTTCATTAGTGATATTATCTTCTTTGCGATTCCCATCAAAAAACAAGTGGTAGTCACCAATGGTGATGGTACAGGATCAAGAGACATGATGAAAAACCCACCTCTAAATATTCAATACGATAAGGAGAGTGATAAAATAAATTTTGGTTCTAAGTACAAGGTCAAACTACTACCCAATAATCAGTATCAACTAACCCACGGCGTTAAGTACAAAAAACCACTAGACGCTCAATTCTACGAGCTAGTAGATTCCACCATCACCCAAACATTCACTTTTGGTCAGCCTGTCAAACTGGCAAGTAATGATCAGTTTGAGATGGACGACATGCAATTTACGATGAGTAAGGGAGCCAATACTCCTGCAACTGGCGACTATATCTTTAGTGTGAATAAAGTACAGATTCCTTTTGTATTGATTTGGTTATTGGTTGGAGCCTTATTCTTCACCCTATTTATGCGATTTATCAATGCACGCGGTTTCAAACTCGCCGTAGACATTGTACGTGGGAAATATGATGATCCGAGTGATCCAGGAGAAGTTTCTCACTTCCAAGCACTAACCGCCGCTTTATCAGGAACCGTGGGACTCGGAAATATTGCAGGAGTTGCCATCGCTATCTCTATTGGTGGGCCAGGTGCTACCTTCTGGATGATTGTTGCTGGCTTCTTAGGTATGTCGAGTAAATTAGTAGAATGTACCCTGGGGGTAAAATACCGCCAAATTGATGATAAAGGAACCGTTTATGGTGGACCCATGTACTACCTCAGTCAAGGACTTGCAGACAAAGGAATGGCAGGTTTAGGAAAAGTCTTAGCCGTATTTTTTGCAATCATGTGTGTAGGAGGTTCTTTTGGTGGAGGAAACATGTTCCAAGTAAACCAAGCCTTCAAACAGTTTTCTGGTACCTTTGGTCTCCTCGAAGGAAGTGGTGCGATCTTCGGAATCATCATTGCTGCTTTAGTAGCAGTTGTGATTATTGGAGGAATTAAAAGTATTGCGACAGTAACAGAAAAAATCGTTCCTTTCATGGTAGGTATCTATTTAGCCGCAGCAATGGTCATCATCTTTGGAAATATAGGTAGTGTGCCTGCCGCTTTCGGTTCTATTATCGGAGGAGCTTTTGCCCCAACTGCCGTTGCTGGTGGATTAGTGGGAGTATTAATTCAAGGATTTAGACGAGCCGCCTTCTCCAATGAAGCAGGTATCGGATCGGCATCTATTGCACATGCAGCTGTAAAAACCAATCAACCAGCGAGTGAAGGTTTAGTAGCCCTTTTAGAGCCATTTATTGATACAGTTGTCGTTTGTACCATGACAGCATTAGTAATTATCATTACAGGAAAATACCACAACCCAGATAGTTTAGGAGGTGTTGAACTTACATCAGAAGCCTTCGCTACAACCATCTCATGGTTCCCATATCTACTTGCAATTGCCGTATTACTCTTCGCTTTCTCCACCATGATTACCTGGTCATACTACGGTTTACAGTCATGGACCTACCTATTTGGAAAAAGCCGAGTAGCCGATATCAGTTACAAAATCATTTTCTGTTTATTCATCGTTATCGGTGCAGCAGCTTCACTCGACGAAGTAGTCAACTTTTCCGATGCAATGATCTTCGCCATGTGTTTCCCTAATATTCTCGGATTGTATATCCTTCGTCATGTAGTACGTGATGAAATAGATGGTTATATGGGAGATATTAAGAGCGGAAAAATTAAACGATACGACTAATTTGGGCGTGCCCCCAAAGCGTATATTTTTTATGCTCCCGCCAGCGTCTTCGCTGGTGGCATAAAAAATATACGCAATTGGGGTCGGGCTATTCGTTTGTAGTTGCCTCACACCCGCTAGTTCAGCATAATCCTAGCAGTGTCTTCCGCTGTCAGCCCTGCTAGTCATTGCCTCACAATAGCGGCTGTTTTGCCAAGCTACCACTACTATCCCTCACGCAATTCCCTCCTCGGAGGGGTTAGGGGTGGGTTTTGTGCGAAGTGTGATGTACTAAGTGCGAAGATTTTTAAATGATTTTGAGAAATTATTTGGAATAAATCGAATTTCAATCTTACCTTCTAAATTTTTCGCACATCGCACATCGCACATCGCACATCGCACATCGCACAATTTCACACGCCAGAAGATTCATCGCACTTCGCACAATTCTTTCCATGTCTACGACTTTTCATCTTTCTAACAAAGCTTGGTTCAAGAGCTACGTACTTATCCGCCAAGTCATCCTCTTTTTTGTATTCCTACAAGTATTAATGTTGATATTCGACATATCAACCATGCTGACTTATTATATACTATCTCCTATTTTATTGTTACTATTCTTAGGTTTATTGCTCTTCGACTACTTCCAAAGACCTGCCTTATTCGAACTCATAACAAGAGACCAACAAGTCATTTTCAACCTTTTTGTACCCGATACGCGCTACTTCCTTATTTTTAGAGAAAAATACATGCAAGCATTAGTAATGGATGTGGGGGATCGAATTACTATCCAAGCAGCAAACAATGCTACTAATATGGATAGTTTTAGGAAATTAGGCTTTTTGATTCAAGATGCCAATGGAGATAACCTACAATTAAAGCCCTTTCATTTTGGTTGGGCAACACAAGATGAAATAGATATGTTGGTCATAATTATTGAGGAACACAATAAAAGGTGAGTGAAGGATGGTACTTTTTTTGTGATTCATGTCACTTTCCTATGTCTATCAACATGATTAGCAATTCTATCTACATATAATTCGCAACTTAGCGAAAAAAAAACGATATTTGCGCTTTAAAAATTGCCACTATGGAAACACTTTCCTATATATCAAATGCGCACCCTGCGTATATTGAAAACCTATACAAGGAATATCAACAAGATGCTACAACAGTCGATCACGACTGGCAGAAATTTTTTGAAGGCTTTGAATTTGCACTCGCAGATGCTCAACAAAATGGACACGATGCAAGTGCAAATGGAGTAGCTATTGCAGATAACGATACCTTGTTGGATGAATTAAAGGTTTTCAAACTTATTCAAGCCTATCGTAACAAGGCACACCTAATTGCTGATACAAATCCAATTCGTCAACGTAGAGATCGAAAGCCACACTTAGACTTGGCTGATTTCCAATTGACGGATGCGGATCTAGAACGCAGTTTCTATGCAGGAAACGAACTCAAGCTAGGGAAAGCAAAACTGAGTACAATCGTTGCGCGATTACGTGAAATTTACGCCGCATCAATTGGAATTGAATATGCATATGTCAACGATCCTAAAGCACGCAAGTGGCTCCAAGATCGTTTCGAAACGCGTAATGGTAGTTATAAGTTTGATATTGAGAAGAAAAAACGAATTTTACGAAAGCTAAACGAAACAGTAGCTTTCGAAGAATTCTTACACAAAAAATATATTGGTGAAAAACGCTTTTCTCTAGAAGGCGGAGAATCTGCCATCCCTGCACTAGATGCCATTATCAATGAGGCAGCAGCACAAGGGGTAAACGAGGTGGTTATAGGAATGGCGCATCGAGGGCGTTTGAATGTGTTGGCCAATATCATGGGAAAAACCTACCAAGAAATTTTCTTGGAGTTTGAAGGGCATACCCCCAAGCACCACAATATGGGAGATGGGGATGTGAAATATCACCTCGGATTTTCCACTCAATTAAATACACCCTCTGGGAAAGAGATTTATGTACAGTTAGCTCCTAACCCATCTCACCTAGAAGCTGTTGATCCAGTAGTACAAGGTTTTGCACGTGCAAAGGCAGATGTGATTTATAGCTCCGATTACGACCGAATCCTTCCCATTCTCATTCATGGAGATGCAGCTATTGCAGGGCAAGGAGTTGTATACGAGGTAACGCAGATGTCAAAGCTAGAAGGATACTCAGTAGGAGGAATGATTCATATTGTCATTAATAACCAAATCGGTTTTACCACCAATTTTGACGATGCCCGTTCTTCACACTATTGCACAAGCGTAGCAAGCATTGTCAAAGCTCCTGTATTACACGTAAATGGGGATGATGTAGAAGCAATGGTATTCGTAGCAGAATTAGCAGCCGATTACCGCCAAGAATTTAATACAGACATCTTCATTGATATGGTCTGCTATCGAAAGCATGGACATAACGAAGGAGATGATCCAAAATATACACAACCAGGCTACTACAAAGCCTTGAATAAACATCCTAATCCACGAAAAATTTATTCGGAAAAGTTGTTGAGCCAAAAAGATGTGGATGATACTTTGGTGAAGAACTTGGAGAAAGAATTCAATCAATTGCTCCAAGAACGTTTAGATGAGGTACGGGAAAATCCCTTACCTTATGTGAAGCAAGAACCAGAATTGGCTTGGCAAAAAATGAAAGTAGCCACCCGTAAAGATTTTGATAAATCGCCTGTTACAGGAGTCTCTAAAACAAAGGTGAATCAAATTGTAGAAGGCATGATCAAAGTGCCAGATGGATTTACCCCACTACGCAAAATCCAAAAATACTTGGATAAGCGTCGAGAAAGTATGAAGCAAAACAAAACCCTCGATTGGGCCGCCGCCGAATTGATGGCCTATGCAAGTATCTTGCTCGAAGGAAAAAATGTGCGGATGAGTGGGCAAGATGTAAAACGGGGTACTTTCTCTCATCGTCACGCAATGTTGTACGATGAGAAAACCTTCCAAGAGTACAACCGCCTTAATCACTATACCGACGATCAAGGAAAACTACTCATATACAACTCGTTATTATCGGAATATGCGGTATTAGGTTTTGAATTTGGTTATTCATTAGCCTCTCCTGATACACTCACCATTTGGGAAGCTCAGTTTGGCGATTTTGCCAATGGTGCCCAAATCATGATTGATCAGTTTATTACCTCTTCTGAAAGTAAATGGCAACGCGGTAGTAGTTTAGTAATGCTCCTTCCACATGGATATGATGGACTAGGTCCAGAGCATTCAAGTGCAAGATTAGAACGTTTCTTACAAGCTTGTGCGGAGCTAAATATCAGTGTGTGTAATATCACCGAGCCTGCCAATTTCTTCCATGCTTTACGTCGCCAACAACATCGCCCATTCCGTAAGCCACTAGTGGTCATGTCACCCAAATCATTACTACGTCACCCACGTTGTGTGTCTAGTATCTTTGATATTGTGGGCAAAACTCGTTTCAAAGAAATTATCGACGATCCATTTATACAAAATCCGAAGAAAGTACGGAAAGTAGTACTTTGTACAGGTAAGCTCTATTATGAATTGGCCGAAAAGCAAGAGGCAGAGAACATCCAAGATGTTGCTCTTGTTAGAATGGAGCAGCTTTATCCAGTAGCTCGTAAGCAATTAGATGCAGTAATAGCACGCTACCCTAAAAAAGCGAAACTAGTGTGGGTACAAGAAGAACCTGCAAATATGGGAGCATGGTGGCACATTATGTATCGCTTACGTGATCTACAACCCGATTTTGTAGCGCGTAAAACAAGTGCATCACCAGCCACAGGGTACAAAACGCAACATGATGAAGAGCAGAAATCAATCATAAAGCGAGCATTTGAATAGGTAACGGTTATTAAATCGTCACATAAAAAAACGTTGAACCTTCGCACGTCGCACCTCGCACGTCGCACAAAAAAAAAAATATGGCAATTGTAGAAATCAGAATTCCCAATATCGGAGAATCCATCAATGAAGTTACCATCGCTAGTTTTTTAGTAGAAAGTGGTGATTATGTCGAATTAGATGAATCTCTATTAGAGTTTGATTCGGACAAAGCAACATTAGAATTACCTGCGGAAGTAGCAGGCGTAGTTACTTTTGTGGTAGAAGAAGGAGATGATTTAAAAATTGGTGCTCTAGTAGCTACAATTGATACAAGTGCCGCACCTGCCCAAAAAGCCGCTGCACCTACTGTAGAGGAGGTAAAACCTGCTGCTATAGAGGTCGCTGCTAGTAATGGCAATGGATATGCCGCAGGACATCCCTCACCAGCAGCAGCTAAGTTGATTGCTGAAAATAAACTCACTGCCGCTCAAATCAAAGGCACAGGGGTAGATGGACGTATTCTGAAAGAAGATGTACTTAAGTTTATAGAAACACAAAAGAAGGCACCCGTACCGTCGCCGCCAGCGAAGAAAGAAAAAGTGGCAACACCTGCACCGCCACCAGCCCCTAAAGTAGCTGGGAGTCGGAATGCACGTACAGAGCGAATGAGTCGCTTACGCAAAACAATTTCTCGACGCTTAGTAGCTGTAAAGAACGATACAGCGATGCTCACCACCTTCAATGAAGTAGACTTAACAGAGGTCATCGCCATTCGCAAACAATACAAAGAAGAGTTCAAAGAGAAACACCAAATTGGCTTAGGATATATGTCCTTCTTCAGTAAAGCTTGTGCAATCGCTTTAATGGATTTTCCTGCCGTCAATGCCTATATTGATACAGAGAAAGGTCAAATTGAATACCACGATTTTGTGGATATTTCAATTGCCGTTTCTACTCCTAAAGGGCTAGTTGTACCAGTCATGCGTAATGTAGAAGGAATGAGTTTGAAGCAAGTAGAAGAAACGGTAAAATATCTTGCACTAAGAGGACGTGATGGGGAGTTAACAATGGAGGAGATGAGCGGAGGTACTTTTACCATTACCAATGGTGGTATCTTTGGTTCTATGCTTTCTACACCGATTATCAATGCGCCTCAATCTGCTATTTTAGGAATGCACTCGATTCAGCAACGTCCAGTAGCAGTAGATGGGCAAGTAGAAATTCGTCCGATGATGTACCTCGCTTTGAGCTATGATCACCGTATCATTGATGGAAAAGAAGCAGTAAGGTTCTTAGTACGCGTGAAACAGTTGTTGGAAGAACCAATGAAGTTATTCTTAGATTTATAGGAGTCAGGAATCAGATAAGTACCTATGCTTAAATAGGTCTTTGTGATTTTTAGCTTCTATCCAATCATTCGTTCATCCAATCCCCCAGTCATTATTTTCTGGGCGTGCCGCCAATAAAAAAAGCGCA
>JAHDHP010000004.1:7435-18778 GCA_020631245.1 Bacteroidota bacterium
TATGATACTGCGCTTTTTTTATTGGCGTCGGGCTTTCGGCTAATATGTCACTACTCGCACAGGGTTCACTATGGTCGTCCCTTGTCTTCGCTCCTACCGCTCAGCCTGCGGCACTCCCTAGTTCACACCTATGCTCCTCACGTTCCATTCCGCCTCTATCCCTCACGCTAAATCAATGAGTGAATGAGTGATTGTGAGAATGAATGAATAAGCGTAACGCTACATTCACTTAATCATTCATTCGCTCATTCACTCATTATTTAAAAGGGTCTGAAAATTTCTCATCTGTTACAAAAGAAACATCCGTCAATGTTTTTAAGAAGGATACTAAAGATGCTTTCTCAAAATCACTAAGTCCAAGATGTTGTGGTAAACCATCTTCACCTCTAAATTTAGGATCAAGGTTGTGGTGATCTTCGATACCACTGTTGTAATGCTCTACTACTTCTGCAAGCGATGAAAAACGTCCATCATGCATATAAGGGCCTGTTAGTTCAATATTTCGAAGACTAGGGATTTTAAATTGTCCATCTTCTTTACCATTATCTTCATAAACTACATCCAAACCAATATTTGCAGTTCCTTTTACTTCGCCTCCATACTCACTATTATGGAAGTTATTATTTATGATCTCAGGATCAGGATCAAATGTAAACTGTGCATCTTTATTCATCAACGAAAGTACTTCCGCAGATAAGTTGCCATCAGGAGCACTGAAGTTAGCCCCAGCATGACAAGTACTACACTTCGTTTTATTACTAAAGAACAAATCCATTCCTAGTGTTTCTTGAGGAGTTAGACTTGCAAAGTTATTGTATTTCGCACGATCAAATTTTGAGTTGAAAGAAACCATTGAGTTAAGGAATTGAGTCAATGCATCACCAATTCGTTGTTCAGTAACTCTCGAATCACCAAAAGCGTCTTCAAATAAAGGCTTATAAAACTCAGTATCAGCCAGTTTTTGCTCTAGTTTGTTCATTGATTCCATACCCATTTCAATATGGTTTTGTACTGGCTCTAGTACTAAGTTTCTAACGTTGTTTACACGAGAGTCCCAAAACATATTATTATTCAGAACAGGGTTAACAATACTCATTGAATTACGAGATGTCGTTTTTCCCTTAAAACCTTCACTAATAGCATTGGGGTCAGCAAATGCATTTTTTTGAAGGTGGCAAGAGCTACAAGAAATGGTATTATTGAGTGATAAACGAGTATCATAAAATAATACTCTACCAAGTGTGGCTACATGATTGTCAATATTGATAGATACATCTCCCGATTCACTAGTGTTTATATCTGGTTGAATGGGTGCTTCTCCAAAAAAGTTGGGTGATGTTTTTGCAGCCAACTCAAATTTGAAGTTATCAGGTAAGTCACCAGAAGGATTATAGTTAAATACCTGTTTAGGCAAGATTGGTACCAGATCATTTGTATTGATTGGTTGGTCTTCTTGACAACTTACGATAATAAAACCGAGAAGTGTCGCTATGAGTAGAAATATACGTTGCTTTTTCATAAGGCTAAACTTTCTAATTAAGAATATGGGTGCGGTTGATTAGTAAAGATGAAAAAATAAGTAGGGTTGTAATACTAGTTATTTATTCTTCTTGACTGACTACTTAGTATAAGATAATAATTTATATAATAAAGAACAACATTATTATTATTGCTCTCTTTTTTTCTTCGGAATTTTTACATTAATAAATAGACCTACAGGTGGTATGACCTGTATAATAAATGGAACAAATGCTGCTGGTCCCATAAATAACTGACTCTCTGTAGATATACTTAGTTTGTCGGGTACAATATCGAAAGAGACACCTACAAAAGGAGCTAATCCGAAAGATCCCGCTTGTGCTTGGTTGGAACTGCCAGGTATATTAAACCCACCTGCACCACCCATGATGTCTATTCCTGTTTGAATATAGAATCGCTTTCCGATACTTCTTTGTTTTCCCCAACCAATTCGAGCATTGAAGTGGTTAAATTCCTCCTCCTCAAAATCGAAATCTGCACCAATTCCAAAGCGGAATAAACGGCCATTCTCTCTCACTTTCTGATAAACAATACCAAAAGGTCCACTTCTAATAGCTGAACGATTAAAAGGAGCGATTTGTCCGATTAATGGTGTAAGGTTCATCCCTAATTCGCGATATTTAACGGGTTTCCTTCTTCTTTGATAAACCGTTGTATCTTGATAGATAGAATCAAGGTTTTTTCGGTTTTTCTTTGCTCGATAAATCGTATCGGTTGCCCACCAGTCGTACTTTTGTTTTTCCTTTTTAGGCTTCTTTTCTTTTTGTGCGTAGGTGGTATAGGTCGTAAAGCCTAGTAAACAAACTATTAGAATGATTATTCGGCTACTATAAAAACGCTTGAATAGGCGGCCAATAGACGTTATTAAAAGCCACCATTTTGCTTGTTTCTTTATGATCATCACTATGGTGCTTTTTTAGAATCGGATAATTAGGTATAGCCATTTAGGAACAGTGATGTCAAAATCACCTAACCATCTACTTTCACTTCGATTGAAGATTGGATTTTCTACAAACTCTTCGCTAATGTTTGAACGAGTAGCGATGCCATACATCGAAGCTTCACAACCCAATACCATTCTATTACTAAGAGCTAATTGTAAACCATAAACAGGTCCTCCTCCCATTCGAAAATCCTCTCTTTGAAGTGTTGATACATCTATCGATGAATTAACTCGATTAGTTTCGGATAAAAAACCTCCCACTACATCAAATCCAAAATGAGCCATCCATCTTTTGGCGATGAAAAATCGCCATTCGTAGCCCACCCTGGCACTGTATGCGTGCGTAGTATTGGACGAAAAAGTTGGAAAGGTGTTCGTTTCTTCGGAAAAGTAGGAAGCTCCGATACCCATTCGAAATGCAGAACGGTTTTTAGCAATTTTGAGTGATAATGGAAAGCTTTCGGGTGAAATGCGATTTATATCAGCTCCTACAAAACTTGCTATTACTGTAGTAACATTTAATCCAAGTTCTATATTGCGGTCGTTATTAGGAAAAAAAGCAATTGAATCTTTCTCCTGTGCATGAAGGCTGGCAATAGAAAAGTACCAGAAACAAAGGCCTAAAAACAAACACTTTATTAGCTTTGTTGGGCGAAAAGTTTTGCGCAAAATCGGAATGGTTTATGGTTGAATATATCCTTGGTTATTGCAAACCCTTGTATTAATGTTCGCAAATAATAAAAAAGGGTTGCCTGAATAACAATAATTATTTGAATAAAAATAATAAAAATGAATTTACTAGGTTGTTTTTAGTAAATAAGTAGGTTTATTGGACGTTAGAAAGGTAGATTTTTTTGAAGGATTTTTAAAAACAAATATGGATCATATTGACATTGAGATTTCACTTAGTAGAGGAAAACTGTTAATGGGCGTATTAGGCTCTGTATTAATGATTTCGGCAAGTGTTTTTATTTGGTGGATGGGAGTTGCGCGGATGAATCTGATATTGAAAGGTATTGCCATTTTGGGAGGAGGATTGTTTAGTATTGCTCTTGTTTTTTGGGTTAAAAAATTTTTCGACTTTAAGCCAGGATTGGTCTTAAATAAAAAAGGAATTTTAGATAATTCAAATTCTATTTCAGTGGGACTCATTCCGTGGTATACGATAACAGGTATTGGTGAACGAGCGATCTCATCACAGAAATTGATCCTCGTTTATGTAAGCAATCCGAAGGAGCTAATGGAGCAACAAACTTTTGTGAAACGTCGCTTTCTAAAAGGAAATTTTGAACGTTATGGAACACCTGTCGCCATTATTTCAAATACCTTAGATTGTTCTTATTCCAAATTGTATGAGTTGTTGGTGATGGAGGTGGGGAAGTATGGGAAGGACGGTTAACGATGCGACGATTTACGTCCGACGACCGACGATGGAACGATTGGCGTTTTTTTATGCGATGTGCGACGAATCATGTAACGATTTACGTCCGACGACCGACGACCGACGATTGAACGTGCGAGGTGCGAAATACGACGATGAACGAAAATGCAAAATATACGATGTATAATGAAGGCTAAAAGTACTTCCGTCGGTCGTTCCATCGTAAATCGTTCAATCGCTTTTCGCGTGAGGGATAGTAGCGGTAGCTTGTCGAAACAGCCGCTTTGTGAAGCAAGGACTAGCAGGGCTGACAGCGGAAGACACTGCTAGGACTATGCTGAACTAGTGGCTGTGAGACAACTACAAGCGAATAGCCCGACCCCATTTTTGCTGATATAGGTGCTACCAGTAAGGACGCTGGCAGTAGCATCTATATCAGCAAAAATGGGGGCACGCCCAACTTAGTAAAGATGAAAAAATAAATTGATCAAATATTGCTAGGCTATTTGTTGACAAGACAAGGCGAAAAACGTAGGCATAGCCGTAGGTTCTGACGAGGCTTTTCAACGAAGTATTGTTAGCAAAGAGACAGCTAGATTGGTCAATTTATTCTTTCCTCTTTACTTAATGATAATTGGGGATTAGATGGCTAGATGATAGTGTGAGAAGGTGAATGAACATATGTCTGGATGATGACCAAACTTTCTATGTAGAAATTGTATACTATTTTACTGCAAATTCGTTATTTTATTATCGACAAATAGATGCACCTCTTTCTTTTCTTTGGTACTCACCATTTTTTTAAAAAAATCATGTATGCAAACAATGGCTCCTTCTGACTGTGTGAACGGAACAATTGCTCCTTTGAATGCTTCCTTGACAGGGCAACAAGTACAACATTTATTTCGACGGATAGGATTTGGTATTCACTATAAACAAATAGAAGAGTATGTGGGGCGGAATTCAAATCAGGTAGTAAATGAGTTGTTGCAACAGGCTGTTAATCAGGAATTGAATGAGCCGCCTACTTGGTTGGATTGGGACATAGAAGCTTTTGAAAATGCAGATGTGTATCCTTATGAGGAGCTGACTATTACTTGGATGATGGATATGTTATCGAAGGGTTTTCGAGATAAATTGACATTATTTTGGTCGAATCATTTTGTAACAGAGGTGGATGGGTACTTTGAGATTCCGAACTTTATGTATCGTTATTTGGATACCTTACAGCGAAATGCGTTAGGGAATTTTAAGGATTTTGTGCTTGAAATAGGGCTAACTGGAGCGATGTTGTTGTATTTGGATGGTGCGAGGAATATTGCCAAAGATCCGAATGAAAATTATGCGCGGGAGTTGTTTGAGTTATTTACTTTGGGCGAAAATAATAATTATACCGAAGAGGATATTCGAGAAGCTGCGCGTGCATTGACGGGTTGGACCTTAGATCCTGATGAAGAATCGTATGAGCCATTCTTTGTTAATTGGCGACATGATAAGACTGAAAAAACGATTTTTGGACAAACTGGTAACTGGGGATATGAGGAGGTGATTGATTTGTTGTTTACTTACCGTCGTACAGAAATGGCGACACATATTTGTCGTAAAATTTATCAGGAATTTGTTTCGGAAACAGTCGATGAAAGCATCGTAGAAGCATTGGCAAAAACATTTGAGGAAAGTAATTTTGAGTTGTTGCCTGTGTTTAAACAGTTATTCCAAAGTAGTCATTTTTTTGATGCTAGTTTTGTAGGGACGCGGGTAAAACCGCCAACCGAGTTTTTACTCAATTTTTCGAAAGAGTTGGGTGCTCCCATTACTGAAGCTTTTGAAGATGAAGAAGGGGAAGAGTTTACCTTTATTCATTTTTTTCCGTGGCTAAGTGGAGAGATGGGCCAATTTTTACTCAGCCCACCCAATGTAGCAGGTTGGAAAGGACATAATAGCTGGATTGATAGCTCGAAAATTTCGTATCGTTGGTCAATTGTAGAGTGGGTGATTTGGTTTATGTATGAAAATTTACCTGATAGCTTGGTGGAGATGGCGCGGACACTCTCTGATGATTCTAAAAGTCCTGATGCAGTCTGTGCCGCTTTAATGAATTATTTTACGCCACAAGGAATTTATGACCTAGTGCATTTTGAGGCTGCTGTTAAAGCTTTTCGTACTGATTTTATTCCCGATTATTATTATGATAATGAAATTTGGTCGCTTGATTGGGAGGATGCTCCGTTTCAGGTGACTCTATTGTTGTTGCATTTGGTGAGGCAGCCAGAGTTTCAGCTCTGTTAACTCACGAGGAGGAGCCAGGGGCGAGGAGTCAGGTGTCAGCTTTTTAGCTTGTCTTTCTCCTTCAATATCTGACCCCTGAAACCTGCTTCCTTTCTGAAGCTTACAGCCTATTTCATCACTCCAAAAACTAAACGCTCATGTGTCAACATCGCAACGGACATGACTTATCAAATAAAGAAGCCCACCAAAAAGACCATGCAAAATGGAGTCGTCGATCCTTTTTAAGTACTTTGGGTTTGGCAGGAACTGCTTCTATGTTCTTGGGGAAATTGCCTATTACAGCGATGGCAAGTAATCCTTTGAGCTATGCCTTAGAACAATCGGAAAATGATCGAATTTTAATCCTACTTCGTTTGGCAGGAGGAAATGATGGACTGAATACCATTATCCCTTTGTATGCCTATGACAGTTATCAGCGATTTCGACCCAATTTGGCGATTCCTGAGAATGAAACGATTAAATTGAGTGATGAGATCGCCTTACCTAATTATATGAATCCTTTGATGCGTCTTTGGGGAGATGGACAGATGAAAGTGGTGAATGGGGTAGGGTATCCCGATCAAGATTATTCGCATTTTAATTCGTCGCAAATATGGGCTTCGGCGAGTGACGCTACTAGTGATGATACGAGTGGATGGATGGGGCGTTTTTTAGAAAATGAATTTCCACAGTTTTTGATAGAAGCACCAGAAGTTCCTCCTGTTGTACAAATTGGAGGATATAGCAATCAGGTGTTTAACTCTATGACACAGGGGAATTTTAGTTTTGTGGTAAGTAGTGCCCAAGAGCTAGAAGATATTGGCAATACGGGAGAAAAATATAGTATGAGTAACCTGCCAGATTGTTTGTATGGCGATAAGTTGGGCTTTTTGCGTTCTGTAACCAATAGTACTTATATCTACACTGAAGTAATAACCGAAGCCTATAAGCGCGCACAAAACCAAGCAACATATCCGACTGAAAATGATAACTTTTATAGCCGTTTAGCTCCTCAATTGGCTGTAGTAGCTCGTTTGATCAAAGGAGGATTAGGTACTCGTATTTATATGGTAGAATTAGGAGGTTTCGATACGCATGAACAACAAGGTTGGAAACATCGCGAATTGATGATGGATGTAGCACATTCAGTCAATGCCTTTTATCAAGATTTAGATCAAGCTGGCTTAAAGGAAAAGGTACTGACGATGACCTTTTCTGAGTTTGGTCGAACGATCCAAGAAAATGGATCACGTGGCACTGATCATGGAGCCGCAGCTCCTTTGCTCTTTTTTGGAGGTGAACTAGAAGGCGGAGGAATAGAAGGAGCCTTACCTTCTCTAGATAATTTAGGCGACTACGATGATTTTGAGTATACCACTGACTTTCGTTCGGTTTATTCGACTGTTTTACAAGATTGGTTATGTGTAGACCAAACATTAGTAGATCAAGTACTTGGACAATCCTTTGCACGTATTAATGGACTGTTGACAGCCTGTAATAGTAGTCCTAGCGTAGGTATCAATCCCGCTCAAGCATTTCTTAGTGATACAGAGGTGCGTTATGACCAATCAGGTGTTATTTATTTACAATTTAATTTGCAAAAAGCCGCCAATATCGAAGTAGACTTATTAAATATACTCGGACAGCCTGTTAGTACGCTTGGAAAAGGGTACAAATTGGCAGGTGTACACGAATTTACCTTTAATCCCCACCAACATCGCCTTCCCGCGGGGCAATACCTTTATCGCATAAAAGTGGATGGTTATATCCTTAGTGGTAAAGTAATGGCATTCCAATAGCCCCAGTTTCCATAGTTGATCGATTTAGAAAGATTTTCCTTTCATTCAGACGGCAAAAAGTATCATTCAGAAAGATGAATTGAAAAGTTGAACCTGAAATACTACTTTTTTCCTGCCGTTTACTCAAACTTTCTGTGCAGAAGGTATGAGAACATTTACTTGTTCCATCCTTCTGCTTTTTTATTGCCCATTTCTAAAGTTAGGCAACTAACAATCTGCCTGTATCCCTTGTGATGCCTTGCTTTGTTGGGTACCCCTTCTCCTTTTTTCTCCATTTAATATCATATCTCTTCCCCTTGAAATAACTAGTTTGTAATAGGCAAATACTATTAGTTTGCTATTTTTTAGATATGTAAGTTAATGTGTTTTGAGTGTTGATTTAGTCTTGCTTTCTCCTAGAAAAGAAAATTAAGTAGTTAGAAACCAAATGTATACACTTGCAAAAATAGGTTTGTAGGCCAAAAAAGAAGTCTTAACTAGCAATCATAAGAGGCTATCTTGATTTTAGAATTGGAGCTGAAAAGGCTAGATTTTTTGACCCAATGTAGGCTTTTTTGAGGCGCATAGCAGAAGCTCGTGCCGAAAAAAAGGCATAATTGGGGTGAAAAAGATGCCTTTTCTAAGCCTGATTGTAAAATCAAGACAGCCTCTAACAAAGGCAGTAATCATTGCTTTTGATTTTTATAGATCAAATCTATTAGTAGTAACAGTACTAGCCATTTTAGATGTAGCGCGCTTCCTGCGGGAAGTAAAAATAGGAGCCGCTAAGTCTGAAATGGAGCTAGGATTGTTATGCCTTCCCGCTGAATTTATCAAGCCTCTGGCCTTGTGCTAGGCTTGCATTCAGCCACTCTCAAAGACATCAAAAAAAAACTAATTGATGAAAGCTAATAACCAAAGCTTAATGGGAAAGCTATGCCTGCCTGCATGATGAAATCCAGAGGTGATTTTTTACCTCTAAAAATTTTAATCATGAGACTTCGTATTTTATTAGTAGTATGTTCGTTCTTACTTTTTTTGACAAGTTGTACAGAAGATAATCCTTGGTGGGGAGAAGATGGGATTGCCCATTTAGACGTAACGGATTCTAACCAAATTGATAATATGATTTTAGGAGTTATTGTAACTATTTCCAATCCAGACCATTCAGCTCATCGAAATGCTTACATTGATTTAGAACACCCCAAGGGGAATAGTTATAATGCTATATCAGATGCTAGAGGGAATGCGCAATTTGATCGAGTACGTAAAGGAAAATATACTATTACAGTAGTAAAAGAAGATGGTGGTTCCGAAGAGTTTACAAAAGTTATTAATAATAACGATCCTGTTGAGCTAGTATTAGGAGAATAGAAGGTCGTTAATTCATGCTAAGTTACGAGTGCTTCTGTAACTCGTAGCTTAGTATTTAATAAACTATGACCGACTAAAAGTAATTGACCCAACCATCCCATTATCATAATCAAGTTGTAACTGTCCTTTTAACTGCCGACTTAATATGTTGATCAATTTTAAGCCAAAAGAATTGTCCTTAGCTTCATGTAGATTCACGTCAGGATGAAGCCCATTATCCTTAACATATAAGACGATTTGTTCCTTAATGCATTTTAGCTTTATTTCTAATCTAGGATTAGGATGATCTACAAAAGCATGTTTGAAAGAATTGTTGACAAACTCATTTACAATTAAGCCAAGTGAAATAACTTTGTCAACAATTAAGTCAAATTTATCAATATCAAAATGCAATTCAATATCGGCATTGCTATACCCGAAGGATAACAATAAATAACGGGTTAGATTTTGGATATAAATAGGAATATCAATAGAGGTGGTACTATTACCATCTAAATATAGTTCTTTATGTATCATATTCATCGCAACCACCCGATGCTCACTATTTTTAATGATATTTCTGGCATACTCATCATCTAAACTATTAGCTTGTAAGCTTAAAAGACTAGATAACTCTTGCAAATTATTTTTTACGCGGTGATGCAGTTCGCGCAACAAAAACTGTATATGTTCTTTGTTCTCTTTCTCCAAAGAAACCTGACGTTGTAACCACTCATTTTCATTCTCTTTTTTCTTCGTTTCATACTTAACCTGCAAATCCGTCAATTGCTGAGAAAGCTTTTGGTTATACAACTTATCTTTCAATGAGCTATAACGCTTGCAATAATTCAATGCAAGCTTAAATTCCCCCTTCGCTTCATACAATTGTAGAGATGTATTATAATTCATTAATAAAGCATACTCAGGCGTATCTTCTGGTACCATACTTCGCCCTTTTTCCAAATACATCGCCGCGTTATCATAATCGTGTTCCAAAAAAGCAATCTCTCCCAACTGCGAATAATCAGTCAATATAGCAACCGAATCGTTCATTTTACTTCTTATTGCTAAAGATGCCAAAGCATATTTTTTAGCATTCACATAATCATTTAGCTTCAAGTAAACGCGAACTAAATTCGACTGGATTTTTGCGTGTTGCTCTAGGTGAGAAGGTAGCTTTTTAGAAATATGATAGGCTTCAGTAAAACAGGCTAAAGCCTTTTGGTAGGCTTCATGCATCAACCAAACCTCCCCTATGTTATTATAAGAACTTAAAACCCCTGTTGTATCATTAAGTTGTTTATTAATGGCAAGTGCCTTTTGGTGATAATTAAGAGCAAGTTCTCTTTGTCTGATATTGGTATAGATATTAGCAACTGTATTAAAACAAGATGCCTGTATCAGTTTATTACCTAGTTGCTCCTGAATGTTCGAAGCTTTTAACAAGGCAGGAATCGCTTCTTCATATCGTTTTTGCAACTTTAGCATAATCCCCAAATTGAGAAATATACGAGCCTCTAGCTCCTTGTAGTTCTTCTTTTGCAAAAGCTGAATAGCCTTGTCAAACTGCTCCTTAGCAAGAGCAAATTGCCGATCATGCGTATAATATACCCCAATATTGGCCATACAATTAATCAAAAGCTGCTGTTCCTCAATAGTAGTGGCAAAATCAATGGCTTTTTGAGTCCAATAAATCGCTTTGTCTACTTGTTTCTGATGCGCCCAATAAACCCCATAATTTTTATACAAGTTCGCTAGTTCGGTATAACTCAATTTGCTAGTATCCAAACTCAACGACTTATTCCAATAAAAACCAACCTGCTCATCATTTCCCAACTTTCCATACCATTCTCCCAAATTCTGATACACCTCCAGTTTCATAGGTATATCTCCCAACTTTTTACACAAGTCCACCGCCTGCAAAGCTTTAGCAATAGCCGCTTCTACAGATACAGAAAGAGCTTTCGTTAATTCGGCCCGTATTTTTTCCTGTATGGAAAGATTGGGTGCTTTTTTTGACATAATACCTTATCTTTATAGGGTACAGAAAGTTTGAGGTTTTTATTTTTCTGGGCGTGCCC
>JAHDHP010000004.1:18878-36416 GCA_020631245.1 Bacteroidota bacterium
CCTTATCTTTATAGGGTACAGAAAGTTTGAGGTTTTTATTTTTCTGGGCGTGCCCCAATTTGAGGGATTGTGTTGTTGAGGGATTGAGTTTTTTTTAACAAACTATATTTGGACGTGCCCTTACGCATAGTTTCGGGAATGATGGGATTGGAACTGCGTAACGCCAACCCAATCCCACATTCCCTCAACCCTGCTTCAGGTCGGGCTTTCGGCTAATAGTTGCCTCGTAGAAAACATATTCGGCTAATGCTTCAGTGCGTCTTCACTCCATCGTTCAGCCACCCTTTAGCAAGCCTCATTATGTTTCTACTTCACCAAGCTTCCGCCTCTATCCCTCACGCGTTCATGCCAACATGAAGCCTCTAAGATAATCAATTTTAGAGATTATTATATATATCAAAAGATAAAACACCATGTCATCAGTTCGTATACTCATTGTAGAAGATCGGCTATTAATTGCTGAAGATATTTCATTCAAATTAAAAGGAGTTGGCTACGAAATAACCGACCTGGTAATTTCAGGAGAAGAAGCACTTACTTCTATCAGCAAAAACCAGCCTGATATCGTATTAATGGACATTGAGCTAGATGGAGACTTAGATGGAATAGATACTGCTCACCAAGTACAAAAACAATATCCTCATATACCCATTATCTTCCTCACCGACCTCGATGATGATCGAACATTCAATCGGGCCAAATATACCAATCCTGCTTCCTTTATTCCCAAGCCCTTCAACCTTAGAAGCATGTCTTTTGCAATTAATTTAGCCTTGCACAATATAAGTAAGCAACAGTTGGCTGCAACTGCCATAGTTGCCGAACCAACAGAAGGCAAAAACAAACAATTTCACTTTCTAAGTGATCGTATTTTTATTCGAGAAAAAGATGGTTATCAAAAAGTAGAAGTAAATGATATTCTTTGGATTGAAGCAGATGGCGCATACTGTAATATCATTACCAAAAATAAAGTCTATAAAATAGCGATTAGCTCTAGTGAATTTGAAAGAAGATACCAACACGAACACTTGGTTCGTATTCATCGTACCTATATTGTCAATGTGACAAAAATTAAAGCAATGACCAAAACGGAGGTCAAAATAATAGATACAGAAAATCTAATAAAACAAAGTATCAAAAGAAAGGACGGAAAATTGCCCGTAGGAGTACGTTTTAGAAAGGAATTTTTTGAAAACTTTCCAACAATATAATAAAAAAAGGCAGCAGGAAATCATTCCTGCCGCCTCTTTAATGTTATATTAAATGTACCAATCTACAGCCCTCTAGAACGCCCATTCATCCAATTTTGAAGAAAGCCCATTCCCATACTCGCCACATCATCCCATACATTCCCATCATTATCCTGATCCAATAAACGACCAATCATACCCATATTCTTTGGGTCGGTACGTTGTACATCTCGATTGGTTTGTTGCAAGAAATCAGAAAGTCCACCTGCATCAAATCCATTAGTACGTTGTTGTTTTCCTAATGAACCCAGTACAATCGGAGCTGCCATTTTCATAATCGCACCAATCGTACTAGCATCTAAACCAGCACTTCTACCAATAAAATCAGCAACTGCACCAGATTGTCCACCTAAAACATGTCCTAAAATACCTGCACCATCTTTCTCATCTGGTTGAGCAATAGCGTCCATTAAGTTATCTAAAATACTACCATCATGGTCTTTGCTAATCGCATTGTGTAAGGCATCTGCTCCACCTCTTGATTGGCTATTCCCAGCTAAGGCACGAGTAATGATAGGTAAAAACTGACTCAAAGCGATTTTGGTTTGGTCATTATTAATACCAAATTTTTGGCTGACTGCATCAATGGTTTGACCACCAAATTGCTGCATTAAGATGTCAAGAAAATTGTTCATAAAAATTAATTGTTTTATTTTAAATTGGATGAATAGTTAAAAGGATCTAAAGCAACAATTAAGTGCTTTGTTATTTCTAGAACAGAATAAACGGAATGTAGTTGGATTTTTTGAATTATTTTTCGCAAACATAGAAAAATACTTGCACATTTTATGGCATTTAAGGGATGGAACTACATCATATACCTTAATATCTGCCTCAATACACGTATCTTTGTAAGGTATGACACTACTTGATAACATTAAATTGGCCCTAAACGCAATTAGAGGTAATCTACTGCGTACCATCCTCACCCTACTAATTATCGCCTTTGGAATTATGGCACTAGTAGGAATACTCACCGCTGTGGATGGTATTCAAGAAGGACTCCGTAGTAATTTTGCAACTATGGGAGCCAATAATTTTGATATTATCAAAAAGGGAAGTGGACCCAGAGTTGGAAGACGTGGCAGAGGAGCCAAAAGCTATACAGCTATTTCTATCGACGATGCCTTAAATTTTAAAGATAGGTTCAAATACCCTTCAGGAATTAGCATCTCTACTCGCGCACTAGGCGGTGCTACGCTCAAATACCAATCCGAAAAAACAAACCCTACCATCAATGTCATGGGAGGAGATGAGAATTATCTAGCAGCCGCTAGTTTTGATATTGATGAGGGACGAAATTTTTCAGAACAAGAAGTCCTAACAGGTAATAATGTCGTTATTCTAGGAAGTGGAGTCGCCAAGAAATTATTTCGTAAAGCCAAAAATGCCATTGATAAAACCATTTCTATCAATAATAACAAATACCGAGTCATTGGCGTATTAGCTTCGAAAGGTTCAAGTAGCGTATTTAGTAGCGACGACATCACCATCATTCCCATTATGAAAGCGCGTACTGCTTATGCCAATAATAATACTACTTATACGATTACGGTATCTATCAAAGATGCTTACGAACAAGAACTAGCTATCGCCGAAGCTATCGGACTCATGCGAAATATTCGAAAGCTACGCCACCAAGAAGAAGATGACTTCGATATTTCTCAAAGTGACAAACTCTCCAGCATTTTCATCGAACAATCCAAATACATCACCAATGCAGCTACAGGTATCGGTATCATTACCCTACTAGGTGGTGCTATCGGACTCATGAATATTATGCTTGTATCGGTTACTGAACGTACCCGCGAAATTGGAGTGACCAAAGCTCTTGGAGCCACTAAGAATACCATCCTGACCCAATTTCTAGTAGAAGCAATTGTTATCTGTCAAATTGGTGGAATTATTGGAATTATTTTAGGAATCGGAGCAGGTAACTTAGTTTCAATGCTTATTCGTGGCCCCTTTATTATTCCGTGGTTATGGATTTTTACTGGTATTTTAATTTGCTTTATCGTTGGAGTCGTATCTGGTATTTATCCTGCTATTAAAGCAGCCTCCGTTGATCCTATTGAGTCGCTCAGATATGAGTAACTATCCCACAGTCCCACAGTCCCACAATATCTCATCCCTCCAATCCCGCCCTATTTCCTTGTTACTTCCTACGAAATAGTTATCTTTGCACCCGAAATGGAAAAAAAGAGCACCAATATACACCCGATATTCGACCAGTTATTACAACGTAGTGACAAAGAGACTCAATTGAAGCAAAAAAGCGTCGTCTTATGGATGACTGGATTGTCAGGATCTGGTAAAAGTACGATTGCAAAAGGGCTAGAAAAGCAATTGCATCATGCAGGTTTCATGACCCAAGTATTGGATGGAGATAACATCCGCACAGGGATCAATAGCAATTTAGGCTTTTCGAATGAAGATCGTCAAGAAAACATTCGACGGATAGCTGAAGTTGCTAAATTGTTTCTAGACTGTGGTATTATCACTATCTGTAGCTTTGTAAGTCCTACACGTGCCATTCGCCAAGTAGCAGCCGATATTGTCGGAACAGATGACTTCTTAGAAGTATTTGTCAATACCTCACTTGAAGAATGCGAACGTCGGGATGTAAAAGGCCTTTATAAAAAAGCAAGAGCTGGAGAAATAAAACAATTTACGGGCATTGATGCCCCTTACGAAGCTCCCATAAAGCCAGCCTTAGACCTTGTTACCGAAGGGCATACTGTCGAAGAATCGGTACAACAAGTCTACGAATTCTTGCTACCTATCATCAAAAAATAAGATTGCGATGGAATTGAACACAATGCCCAATGTCAGCTCCCCAACTCCACAAAACAACAACCATTCAAATATGATATCCTACAATCTAACACACCTCAGAGAGTTAGAAGCCGAAGCCATTTACATTATTCGGGAAGTGGCGGCACAATTTGAGAATCCTGTACTAATGTTTTCAGGTGGAAAAGACTCGATAACCATGCTACATCTAGCACGGAAAGCCTTTTATCCCGCCAAACTTCCGTTCCCTTTATTACATGTAGATACGGGACATAATTTCCCAGAAACAATTGCTTTTCGCGATGCTTTAATAAAAAAAATCGGAGCGAAACTAATTGTAGGATATGTGCAAGACTCTATCGACAGAGGAACAGCTACCGAAGAAACAGGTTTGACCGCAAGTCGTATTCGTTTACAAACAACCACTTTATTAGAGTCGCTCGAAAAATATAAATTCGATGCTGCCCTGGGTGGAGCACGTAGAGATGAAGAAAAAGCACGTGCAAAAGAGCGTTTCTTCTCACATAGAGATGAATTCGGACAATGGGACCCAAAAAATCAACGTCCTGAGTTATGGAACTTGTTTAATGGGAAGAAAAATATGGGAGAACATTTCCGTGTATTCCCATTGAGTAACTGGACAGAAATGGATATTTGGCAGTATATCTTACAAGAAAAAGTCGATATCCCATCTCTTTATTTTGCACATGAAAGAGAATGTGTAAATCGTGATGGAGTGATTCTTTATAAATCAGAACATTTACCAGAAAAAGAAGGAGAAGAAAGTAAAAAACTAATGGTACGTTTCCGTACAATCGGTGATATGACCTCTACAGGTGCTTCCATTTCGGATGCTGATACCCTTGAAAAAATTATCACAGAAGTCGCTTCTACTCGTACCACAGAGCGTGGTGGACGTGCCGATGATAAACGTTCAGAAACCTCTATGGAAGATAGAAAGAAAGAAGGGTATTTCTAGTAGAGACGTTGCGTGCACCGTCTGTTATGTGCACCGTCTCAGAAACGTTATGTATAACCTTGTCAAAAACCACTTAAAATCAAGGAGTCAGGTTTCAAGAGTCAGGAGTCAGTAAATCTGAAACCTGACTCCTGAAACCTGACCCCTCATAAATAATTTTCCCTATGAATATCGATCCTAAAAGCTATTTAGATATGGATCTTCTGCGTTTTAGCACCGCAGGAAGTGTAGATGATGGAAAAAGTACGCTAATTGGGCGTTTATTATACGATAGTAAATCTATTTTTGAAGACCAATACGAAACCATTAAAAAAACGAGTGAACGTCGTGGAGAAGAAGGCGTAAATCTAGCCCTCTTAACAGACGGCTTACGTGCCGAGAGAGAGCAAGGAATCACCATTGATGTAGCCTACCGTTATTTTGCGACTCCTAAACGCAAATTTATCATTGCCGATACACCAGGTCACGTACAGTACACCCGTAATATGGTGACAGGAGCTTCAACAGCTAATCTAGCAATTGTACTAGTTGATGCGCGTAAAGGATTTGTAGAGCAAAGCCGCAGACACTTGTTTATTGCATCTTTATTGAGTATCCCACACATTGTGATCTGTGTCAATAAAATGGACTTGGTAGATTACAAACAAGAAGCCTTCGAAAAAATCAAAGACGATTTCGAAGATTTCTCTTCCAAGTTACAAACCGTTGATGTAGAATTTGTACCTGTTAGTGCTCTTAAAGGAGATAACGTGGTAGAACGTTCAAAAAACATGGATTGGTATCAAGGGCCAACACTCATGTACTTACTAGAAAACGTACATATCGCCAGTGATCACAACCGTATCGACTGTCGTTTCCCTATCCAATACGTAATCCGCCCACAAACAGACGAATATCACGATTACAGAGGCTATGCGGGGCGTATTGCAGGAGGAGTATTTAAGCCAGGTGATGAAGTAATGGTATTGCCATCTGGTTTTACCTCAATCATCAAATCCATTGATACATTCGATGGACCAGTAGAAGAAGCCTATTCACCAATGTCTGTTACTATCCGTATCGAAGACGATATTGATATTAGTCGAGGAGACATGCTCGTGCGTACCAACAATGTTCCCGAAATAGGGCAGGATATTGACCTAATGGTTTGCTGGTTGAGTCGTAAAAAAATGATTCCACGCGGTAAGTACATGCTTAAACATACGACCAACGATATGCGTTGTATCATCAAAAATATCAACTACAAACTCAATATCAATACCTTGCACCGTATGGAGCATGAAACAGAAATTGGAATGAATGATATTGCTCGTATTTCAGTGCGTACTACCAAGCCTTTATTCAATGACAAATACCGTCGTAATCGTATTACTGGTAGTATTATTCTCATCGAAGAAGGCACCAATGAAACGGTCGCAGCAGGAATGATTATCTAGTATAGGCGACAAGCTCTTATTCCCCTCCACGGGAGGGGTTAGGGGTGGGTTTGCTTAATTATGGAATGTCATTTTGGGTCTCATTACTTACTTAATATCCTAATATGCAATTCGAAGGAAGTTCAAAATATGTAGCCACTAGAGAACTAATGATTGCTGTCAATGCAGCCATTACCCTAGAGCGTCCACTACTCATCAAAGGAGAGCCTGGAACAGGTAAAACGATGTTGGCCTACGAAGTAGCTAACTCACTCAACAAAAAACTCTATACTTGGCATATTAAGTCAACTACCAAAGCACAACAAGGATTATATGAATACGATGCCGTTTCGCGTTTACGCGATTCGCAATTAGGAGAGGAAAAAGTACACGATATAGCTAACTATATCAAAAAAGGAAGTCTTTGGGAGGCTTTTGATGCCGACGAACAAGTCGTATTACTCATTGATGAGATTGATAAAGCAGATATTGAATTCCCCAATGACCTCTTGCAAGAGTTAGACAAAATGGAATTCTACTGTTATGAGCTTCGCAAGACCATCAAAGCAAAGAAACGACCCATTGTAATCATTACCTCCAATAATGAAAAAGAACTTCCCGACGCCTTTCTACGTCGTTGTTTCTTTCATTATATCCGCTTCCCCGATCGCAACACCATGAAATTCATCACAGAGGTACACTACCCAAGTCTCGACCGCAAACTACTTGATGAAGCACTAACCGTGTTTTATGGTATTCGTGATATATCTGCCCTAAAGAAAAAACCATCCACTAGTGAGCTAATCGACTGGATGAAATTATTGATCGTCGGAAAGGTAGGCCTCGACAAATTAGAAAAAGTAGATTTACAAAAAGAATTTCCCCCCTTCTTAGGAGCCTTGCTCAAAAGTGAACAAGACATGGAACGCATCGAAAAAATGCAAAGACGCTATAATTGATAATGAGTGAATTAATATAATATTCACTCATTCATTCAGTCGCTCATTCACTCATTGTTTTACCCAACATACTCCCCAAACACCCCCCGCAACTCATCCGAAATCTCACCTAGCGTCACCTCATTCTCCACCGCCTCAATCACCACTGGCATCAAATTAATATTCTCCACCGCATGACGACGAACAGCCGCTAAACAATCCCTCACTTTATCCGCATCTCTACCCGCCTTCAAAGCCTTCAACTTCTCCATCTGCACCAACCGAATCGTATCATCCACCTTAAAAATAGGCACATCATTCTCCTCCTCAATCGCAAACTGATTCACCCCCACAATAAGCTTCTCCTCCCGTTCCACCTCCTTCTGCCACGTATAAGCCGACCGTGCAATTTCCTCTTGCATATACCCCTCCTCAATCGCCTTCACCGCACCACCCATCACATCTATTTTCTGGATATACGCCCAAGCCTTCGCTTCCACCTCATTCGTCAACTGCTCCACAAAATAAGAACCCGCCAATGGATCAACCGTATCAGTCACTCCACTCTCATGCGCAATAATCTGCTGACTACGTAAAGCAATACGAGCAGCCTCCTCCGTGGGAAGTGACAAAGCCTCATCATAGCCATTCGTATGCAAAGACTGCGTACCACCCATCACCGCCGCCAAAGCCTGCAAAGTTACCCGACTAATATTATTCAAAGGCTGTTGAGCAGTAAGCGTCGAACCACCCGTTTGCGTATGAAATCGAAGCATCTGTGCCTTTGGTTCAGTAGCCCCCATCTCCTTCGTTATTTTCGCCCACATGCGTCGAGCCGCTCGAAACTTCGCTACCTCTTCAAAAAAGTTATTATGCGCATTAAAAAAGAATGATAAACGACGAGCAAACACATTAATATCCAATCCCACATCCAAAGCCGCTTGCAAATAAGCCTTCCCATTAGCAAGCGTAAAAGCCAACTCCTGCACAGCCGTCGAACCCGCCTCCCGAATATGATAACCCGAAATAGAAATCGTATTCCAACGCGGCAAATCAGTACTACAATATTCAAAAATATCAGTAATAATACGCATCGAAGGTCGAGGAGGATAAATATACGTCCCACGTGCCGCATACTCCTTCAAAATATCATTCTGAATCGTTCCAGCCAAGCGAGTCAAGTCCGCCCCTTGTCGTTTTGCCAATGCCACATAAAAGCCCAACAAGATAAAACCCGTCGCATTAATCGTCATTGAAGTACTGATTTTCCCTAACTCAATACCCGCAAACAAAGCCTCCATATCTTTAATGGAGTCAATAGCAACACCTACCTTTCCCACTTCCCCCTCTGCAAAATCATGATCCGAATCATACCCAATTTGCGTCGGCAAATCAAAAGCAACCGACAAACCCGATGTCCCTTGATTCAACAAATAATGATACCTTTTATTCGAAGCCTCAGCCGTCGAAAACCCTGCATATTGACGCATCGTCCACAAACGCGTGCGATACATCCCCGCATGAACACCCCTCGTAAATGGAAATTGTCCAGGCACTTCCACAGGCTGCTCTACTGGCGGGTAATTAGGCTGAATTGGAATACCAGAATCAGTTAGAAATTCCTCTTTTCGCTCTTTAATAACTTTCTTTTGCATATTATAATGAATGTATTATTCGTATACTCAAAATGTAATAACCTCACCCCCCCCATCCCCTCATTTCTTCAATCCAGTCATCCAATCATCCAGTCATGCCGTCATCCAATCATCATTTGTCGGGCGTGCCCTTTCGCAGCCATTAGAGTATTGTGGGCTTAATAAAAAAATAGCGTAACGCCAACACAATCCCTCCAGCCCACAATCCCCCAATCCCTGCTTCAGGTCGGGCTATCCGTTTGTAGTTGCCTCATAAAAAGCTTTTTCGGCTAAATTACTAGCAGTGTCTTCCGCTGTCAGCCCTGCTAGTAAAAGCCTCAATAAGCTTTTATTTCACCAAGCTACCACTACTATCCCTCACGCGAGACAATGACTGAATGAGCGAATGACTGGATGATTGAAGGAGCGTTACGCACATATTTTAATAAGAATACTTTTGTCCCAAAGGGACATTATCTCTAACTTGAGGCATCGCCTCAAGCAATAAAATAAGCCCGAAACGTCTATGTCCTGAAGGGACAAAAGTACTAAGACAGAACTTCTTAAGCAATACAAGAATATTAGTCATTATACATCGTTTATTATCAAATGCATCGCTTTTGTAAAGATATAACGCGTAAGGGCATCTTTTGTGGGTACTCCCGATGGAACGATTGACGATTAACGTCCAACGAAGGAGTTGCCACCAGCGTTTTCACTGGTGGTATATACGACAAATCGCAGCCTCTGGCTGCAAAATCGTTAGTCGTTCCATCGTTCCTACAACATCATCTTCGCCTCCTCCTTCAACAAGGCAATTGCCTTCTCGCCAGGCATTGGTTGATTCGCAGCTAAGAAAAATTCAACAATAGCATGATTTAACACACTGCCAGAAGCATCTTGAGGCAATTCCTTAGCAATGCCATTAATAATAGCCACTGTCTCCTCAGTAGAAGCCTTAATCAACGTCCAAGCATCATCAGATACGTATAATTGTTGGGTGATATTATGCTCCAATTCTGCACGCACACTACTTATAAGAACCATCTGCATTTCAGGAAGGCTAATGTCTGCTTGATTGAGACGACTAATAAGATTGCTTGGATTGATACGCTCTAAAAATAAGATCAACCGTTCATAAGCCTGCAATTTCAGCATCATACTCTGCTCCTTACTTTTAAGAGCCACCTCAATCTGCTTGGCTTTAATATTATTTTCCAACATACTCGAAAGTACCAAATAAGCAGCAGCCAAAACAGCTATAGAAGGAAGGATTATTTTTAGTAAATCTAAAATGATTTCTGCCATGAGGTCAATTGTTTATATTTATCTTACTTAGTAACGGTTAAAAAATAAGTCCGTTATCTTTGAGAAAGAGATTTAGGTATAGACGAGGCGAAAAATGTAGGCATAGCCAAAGCTCTGACGAGGCTTTTCAACGAAGTATATGCCTAAATGTCACCCTCAAAATGTCGGAGTTATTCTTTATCCGTTACTTAAAAACAAAAAGGTGCTAAGCTATTTAAATAAACTAGCTCAACACCTTTGTTCGTATCTGGTTAATCCATTATTTTATTCTTTCACAACCTGTGTAGGGATAGCATTTAACTTCTTGCGTAAATCTTGAATCTCATTACGCAATTTCTCAATATTATTCTCTACTTCCTTCACCAATGGATTTTCTTTCCCATTTTTAGAAGCAGAAAAGAAACCAAGATTGTTTTCATATTGAGTCAATTCATTGCGTTTTGCATCAATAACTTTATTAAGTTTTTGACGCTCTCTACGCAAGAGGTTTTCTGCATCAGCAGACTCCATTAGGTTGTCCAAACGATCTTTATATTGTAAGGCTTGACGTTCACTACGTCCTACTTTCAATTTATCGTATTTCTCGTCAATTGCTTTATAGTATGACTTGTAAATACGATCCTTTTCTTTGATAGGTACATGACCAATACCACTCCATTCATCTCCAATAGTACGAAGCGTTTGGAAGTCTTGCTCTGTATCACCACTCAATTCCATTGCTTCAACTCTAGCAATCAATGCTTCTTTCAGTTTTAGGTTCTCTCCATGAGCTTCATCCTGATCACCAAAAAACTCGCGTTTCGCATTAAAGAAAGTATCACAAGCCTCTCTAAACCTTGCCCACAATTTATTTTCATCCTCACGAGGAGCAGATCCTGTATTTTTCCAATCTTTCTGTAACTTGATAAACTGGTCAGTTGTTTTTTTCCAATCTCTTTCATGCATCATTTCCTCTGCCTGAATACAGAAACCTTCCTTTTTAATGCGATTATCTTCACGAGAAGCATCTAAGTTGTTGTAAAAGTTCTTTTTGTCTTCGAAAAACTGATCACATGTGGTACGGAATTCCTGCCAAACCTCTTCATTTTTCTCAGAGTAACCTACTTCTTTCCAAGTGGCTTGAAGTTTAATTACCTTTTCGGTATGTTCTTGCCATTGTTTATGACTAGTAAACTCAGCACTATTAATTCCTTTCGCTTCTTCGATAAGAGCTTGTTTTTTGGTCAAATTTTCTTGACTTAACTCTCTTCGATCATCATAGTATCCCTGAATACGTCCATATATATGATCTGCCATTTCTTTAAAACGAGCATATACATCATCTTTTTTCTCCCACGGCACTTGACCAGCAGCATTCCAATCCGCTTGGTATTTACGCATTTGGTTAGCCAGCTTATCAATAGATTCTTCTTCCATCAATCCTTTCATATTGACTAGGATTTCTTCTTTTACTTCCAAATTACGGTTGTAATCTAAATCACGAAGGTCATTGGCAATTTTTCGATTGTGGAAAAACAAATCTACTTGGTGACTAAAATCCAATTGTATCTCTTTTGACTCTGGTTTGTCAGAGCGACCATTAGATTTCCAACTTGCTTGCAAATCGCGAACTTTTTGTAAGGCTTCACCATCTATTTTACCAGTACTTACAACCTCTTTTAGTTCTGCCAAATATGTTTTTTGATTGGCGATCCGTTGTTTATCTGCTTCTTCTCTCTTTTTTCGCGCTTCTTCCTGTTGCGCTCTTATCACTTCTCTCTCTTGTCGATAAACTTCTTTCTTCTCGTTATAAATAGCGAATAAAGATTCGAGTTTTTCCTCCAAAGGATCTTTAGGAGCCTTGAACCCTTCAGGGTCACCTCCTTCGCGGATATATTCCTTTCGAAGTTTCATATTTTGTTCGTCCAGTTTACGCATAAATTCACTACGTAAACTTCCAACTTGGTCGCGAATCGTTCTAAAATCATCTGACTGAAGCAATTCTTCAAACCTTGTGATTACACTTTGCATGTCAACATTCCTTTTAAGTGACTAATGTTTCAAAAATAGATTAGGTCTTTGAAAACAAACTATTTTTAAAATCTGTATTGATAAAATCCAAATAAAATCATTCAAATTATGAATGATCGGGTTCTAGAGAGGATCGTATCATCTAATAAACCATCAAATGTAATAAAAATCTTAAAAAAAGAGATGGTAAAAATCAAAGCTACAAAAGTAAATCTCTCTAAAGACCACTAAATAGGCTAATCTTGAAATTTTATTAACTTATTTTGACAAAGATACAAGGTATTTTGGAGTAACTCAAACCACTATTCAATCAAAAGAATGTTAGTTTGTGCTTTGTGATTAGCCAATATGTATTTAGATGCGTATTTTTGCGATTATTCCCTACAAATAATGTATAAAGAAGCGTCCTCATGTAACTCGTGCTCTTTTCAATAGTCACAATAAAGTTATCTTTCGTTTATAAGATAAGCCCTATAAGTTTAAATACACTCTTCTTTTACATAAGTAGATGATCTACAAATAAGATACCTACTTATTACGCGAGTATGCTTAATCCTTTTATTTTTTGCAAAAATATTGTTGTATATGAAATCAATCAAAATCCCTGCTCTATTGCTTTGTTTGCTTTTTTGCTGTCTAAGCCTACAAGCTCAGGATAGTAAAATGATAAAAGCAAATAAATTATTTGATCAGGGTGCTTACCCCGCAGCAGTCAAATCATATAAGGAAGTCTTAGAAAAATCGGACAATCCTTATGCGAAAATTCGATTAGCTGACTGTTATCGACTAATGAACCAGCCATTTATTGCTGAATACTGGTATAAACAAGTCGTAGAATTACCTCAAAGTAAACCAACCCATCTCTTTTATTATGGGATGGCACTTAAAGCAAATGGTAAATATGAAGAAGCACAAGTTGCATTTACCAATTATTTGCAGTTAGCTCCTAACGATTCTAGGGGCCCGCTCCAAGTTGAAGCTTGCCGTAGAGCAAGAGAATTTGAAACAGACCCAGGTGTGTTTGAGATTAGCTTATTGAATACCAATTCTGATTTAGCAGACTTTAGTCCAGCCTTCTACAAAAAAGGAATTATTTTCGCTTCAGAGCATAATGCACAGTCGAAAGGCAATTATTATGCAAGACGTAATGCTCCTTATCTAGATCTTTTTTATGCTCAAAGACAAGGGGATGACCCTGCTATTATGAGTGAGCCTATTCGTTTTAAAGGTAAGCTCAATACCTTCCTTCATGAAGGAGCAGTTACATATACCTCTGACTTTAAAACCATGTTTTTTACAGGTAATAATGCTAAAAAACAGAAAGATAAGAAAGGTGGTGTTGTCAATTTACAGATTTTTATAGCGACACTAATGAATAATGAATGGTCAAATATTCGCCCATTTAGATACAATAGTGATGAGTATTCTGTAGGACATCCGTCTATTAGCCTTGATCAAAATGAGTTGTACTTTGTTTCTGATATGCCTGGTGGTTATGGAGGAACAGATATTTACGTTTGTTATAACCAAAATGGAAAATGGGGCGAACCTGTTAATTTAGGTTCTACTATTAACACGGAAGGAAATGAGATGTTTCCATTTATTGCACATGATAATAACCTCTATTTTGCTTCTGATGCACTACCTGGCTTAGGAGGCTTAGATATTTTTACTACTGAAAAACTAGGTAATAATAGTTGGTCTAAACCCGAAAATATGCGTTTCCCTATTAATACAAATGGAGATGATTTCGGATTGATTATAGACCGTAATAATGAATTAGGTTATTTCTCATCTAATCGTTCAGGAGGAAAGGGTGATGATGATATTTATGCTGTTGTAAAAAAAGTGATTACACAGCCAGTAGTGGAAATTCCTGAACCGACACCTCCACCACCGCCACCCCCTCCACCACCACCTACAAGAGTAGTAACACCGACTCCACCCCCTCCACCACCGCCGACTCCGCCAGTAGTGGTAAGACCAGCACCTGCTCCACCACCGCCGCCGCCTGCTCCAGTAGTGGTAACGCCAGCACCTGCTCCGCCACCACCTCCGCCGCCCCCTCCTCCAGCACCAGTTATCAGAAAATGCGTGTTATCGGGGTATATTTTTGATAAATCAAGTCGGTCACCAGTTGATGGAGCAACAGTTCGTATTATTAATACACGGACAAATTTGGCTTTAACGACCACCACTTTTGCAGATGGTTTGTATAGTATAGAAATTGATCCGAATGATAATTACGTGATTTATGTTACAAAACAGTTCTATCTAACAGAGGTCTTGGATTATAGTACACAAGGGCAAAACTGTGATAGTCCAGCTAACATTTCGTTAAAACGAGATATTGAAATCTCTAAATTGCCAGAAGTTGATCCTAATACAGGTAATTTAAAGACACCTATTAAGATTATTTCAGGAGGGGCTAGCTCGCATCCAGAATTACCGCTTCCTCAGTTGAATCATATTTATTATGATTATGACTCTTATGCGATTCGTCCAGATGCCGCAGTTGAATTACAAAAGATTATTTCTTTTATGAAGGATAACCCTAACTTAGTAATTGAATTGGGTTCTCATACCGATTCACGCGGATCAGATTCTTATAACCAAAAGTTATCAGATAATAGAGCCAAAGCAGCGATTGATTATATGGTAAGTCGTGGTATTTCTAGATCGAATATTGTAGGACGTGGTTATGGAGAGACTCGCTTAGTTAATCACTGTGGTAATAATGTTAATTGTTCTGATTATGAGCACGAACAAAATAGACGAACTGAATTTGTAGTGACAGGTGTTCGATAGACAATAATAAATATTACTTAATGATTGGCCTGATTTTATAATCAGGCTTAGAAAAACATGTATTGCTTTTATAGTAGTACATGTTTTTTTTTATTTACCTAAATTCTCATTCCTTTTAGAAATAAGAAAGCCCCTCTATCTAATTAAAGTTAGAGGGACTAGATTGGAATTTTAGATGCCCAATGGAACTACATGAACATTGGGCTTTAGATATATCAATTATTAATTACTTGGTCAGTAATACTTTTTCACTGGTCTTTTTACCAGCATTTTCAACTTCAACTAAGAAATAACCCGATCCAAGTGTAGAAAGGTCAATAGTATTAAGATTACGACCACTAGCAACTCTTGATTCATTGTGAACCATACGCCCTGTCATATCATAAACACTAATGTTTACTGGGCTTCTTTGTAAAATGTCATATTCAACATGAATGACATTTTGTGTGTAATTAGGGAAGATTTGAATAAAGCCATCATTGCTCCCCGTAGGTGCTGGTGTAAATGCTTCCATGCTAGTCGCATTCCCCAGGGTATGCATTTCTCCATTATTTACTACTTTATTGAAGGCAGTATATTTTTTGTTGAAATTTAAAGAAGGATTTTTTGTTGCATCTTTAATGTCGAAGACAAAACGAGCAACATCTACCCATTCTTCAGAAACAGTAGGACAGCCTGCATTAGGTGCATGTAATAAGATAGCATAGTTCCCTTCGCCTTTAGCGTCGTTTTCTAGGAAATTGAAATTATTGGAGTACACAGGAGCAGGACCACATTTTTTATCTCCACTAAAGTTGATAGGAGTGTAAGCAGGTTTACTAATGGCTTCTGCATTATAGTCGAAGAATACTGTTGCACTACCGATTTCGAAGCCGATATCTTGAGATTTTACTTGGACAGTTACTTCAAATTTACCATCCACTTTTTGTCCATCTGCAAATCGAACATCAATAACACCTGCTGTTGTGTCTTGAAGTGCGAAAAGTAGAAAGAATAGTACTACGAAAACAGTCTTTTTCATGATATGAAATTTTATACTTAAATATTTATTATTCAACGAGTAGGTATGTAACAAGTAAAGTTACTTATTTATTATCAAAAGCACAATAGGTAGTGATCTAGTATTTATGCGTTTTTCAGCTATTTATACATTCTTACGAGCTTCTTGATACTCTTGCCATATTTCTTGTAGAATATCGCCTGCGGGTTTTATTTCGTTAACGGTAGCAGCTATTTGTCCAATTTCTAATTCTCCATCTTCCATATCTCCTTCAAACATTCCTTTTTTAGCTCGTCCAAAACCTAGTAGTTTGCCGAGTTCGTTTGCGGAGGCTCCTTGTGCTTCGGCTGCTGCTACTTTTTGATAGAATCCATTTTTGACGAGACGAACAGATACGAGTTTTTTCATCGCCAATTGTGTATCTCCTTCTTTTATTTCTACTACTTTTTCTTTGAAGTTAGTATGAGCAGAAGATTCTTGACTGGCTACAAAGCGCGTTCCTATTTGTACGGCTTCTGCACCTAGTACCATTGTTGCTAACATGGCTCGACCTGAAGCAATACCACCTGCTGCTATTACTGGAATTTTTACGGCATCTGCTACCATTGGTATTAGGCAGAGGGTGGTCGTTTCCTCTCGTCCATTGTGTCCGCCTGCTTCGAAGCCTTCAGCTACAATGGCATCAACACCTGCGGCTTCGGCTTTGAGGGCAAATTTTTTGCTTGAAACAACATGTACAACGGTTATACCTGCTTCTTTGAGCTTGGTGGTCCATGTTTTGGGATTACCAGCTGAGGTAAATACGATAGGGACTTTATATTTAAGGATTGTTTCGACATGTTGTTCAATAGCCGGGTATAATAAAGGTAAATTAACGGCAAATGGTTTATTGGTGGCTGCCAGACATTTTTGCAGGTGTTCTTCTAAAATGTGTGGATACATGGAGCCTGCTCCGATGATACCTAGCCCTCCTGCATTGCTGACGGCTGCGGCGAGTTCCCATCCAGAACACCAAACCATTCCAGCTTGGATGATCGGGTATTGAATATTGAAGAGTTGGCAGATGCGGTTCATGTTTAATGAGTGAATGAGTAAGTAGAGACAAGGCATGCCTTGTCTGTACGAACGCCTATCCAATCATGAGTTTGCGTGAGGGATAGGAGTGGTAGCTTGGTGTAGCAGAAAGGTTGTGAGGCTTTTGCTGGCAGGGCTGACGAAGGAAGACACTGCCAGCAATCGTAGCCGAACACCTTTTCTGTAAGCCAACTACAAACGGATAGCCCGACCTTGCTTGCCTATATTTTTTATGTTCCCGCCAGCGTCTTCGCTGGTGGCATAAAAAATATAGGCAGGCAAGGGCACGCCCAAAAAATAATCATAAAAATAGTAAAAAGGATTATAGT
>JAHDHP010000266.1 GCA_020631245.1 Bacteroidota bacterium
GTTATTTCGAAGAAGAATTAAACATTCCCGTCTACCATCAATCCATTATCAGGGATATTGGCGGGAAACGGTTTTTTATCGCTCATGGCGATGGCTTAGGACCAGGAGATACCAAATACAAATGGCTCAAAAAATATTTATTTACCAATCGCCTGTGTCAGTGGCTTTTAGGAGCCATGCACCCCAATTGGGCATTAGGTGTAGCCAACTATTTCTCCCATAAAAGTCGTCTAAGTAATGAAGCCCAAGAAGAACGGGAAGCATACGACGAAGAAACAGAACGATTAATTCAATACGCACTCAGAAAACGCGCCCAACAACAAATTGATTATTTCATTTTTGGACATCGACATTTGCCGATGAAAAAAAACTTGTCTCCCAACTGTTATTATGTCAACTTAGGAGACTGGATAAAACATTTTTCTTATGCCTTATTCAACGGAGAAGACCTCGAAATTCACTACTTTGAAAGGGAGCACCCTTCTTTGTCTACTATCCATAACGATACTGATGATCGGACTCAGTTTCCGCCCAGTACCTCATGATTACAAACTTACGAAAACCATTCCGCTCAAAGGATCATTCATGACTACTGACCCTTTGAAGAGTGCCTATGTAATTAATGAAAAAAATCAAGTCATCAAGTATGATTCTGTGGGCAACCGAATTGGTTTTTTTAGTGAAAATAAATTTGGACCACTACATTCTATCGATGCCAAAACTCCTTTCAATATCATGCTGTTTTATAAGGAACAAGGTACGGTTATTACCACCGATTTCCGCCTCAATAAAAAACGCATGTACAAACTCACTAGTGTAGGTATCGACAATGTAGCAGCGGCCTGCATGTCTCATGATAACTACATTTGGGTATACGACTTAGACGATAATCGCCTCAAAAAAATTGATAATAACTACAAAGTAATCTATCAAAGCCAAGATGTACTGAGTTTACTAGGTGAGGCGGTAATTCCTAATTTTATGATGGAAAAAGATGGACTTATTTATGTAAATGTACCTGATGTAGGTATTATTATGTTCGACATTTATGGAACCTACTATACATCAGCTTCTGTAACAGATATTGGTAAAAAAGACCTCCAATCTTTCCAAGTACTCAACAACCAAATACTGTATTACGAACAAGGCTTACTAAACATTTATAATGTCTTTACCAGAGAACCACAAGCCATTCGCATTCCCAAAACGGCCAATACCAAAGATGTGCGTATCGAAAAAGGATTTTTATATGTACTCAATGAAGAAGAATTGCAGTTCTTTACTTTATTAAGAGCTAGAAAATAAATTAATTTCTGGACGTGCCCCCATTTCTCCATAGCAAGGGGTTTAAACCCCTTGCTATGGAGAAATGGGGTCGGGCTATTCGTTTGTAGTTGCTTCATAGCTGCCAGCTCCGCATAGTCCTAGCGGTGTCTTCCGCTGTCAGCCCCGCTAGTCCTTGCTTCACAAAGGCAGCCATTTCACCAAGCTACCACTACTATCCCTCACGCGAAAGAGGATTGAACGATTTACGATTAAACGTTCGACGGAAGTACTTTTATCCTTCATTATAAATTGTTTTGCAAAGTTATAACGCGAAAGGGCGTCCCTTGTGAGTGCTAGATGCAAAGTTTTTTTGCATTTAGGACTTTGTGTTTCCCATAAAAAAACTATCTTTATTGCCCCTACCTATATTGGAGTTAAAACACTAGTCAACAAGCAGTTATCCTATGCAGCTCAGTCGTCGAGCACTTTTTACACTTGCTACCATAACACTCTTCGGTTTTTCAGCTATTGGACTGATTCTCGTACTCGTTTTTCAAGGAAAGAGTCTAGCCGAACTATTTACAGGGCAGTTTTCCTACACTCTACAGGTTTTCTATGGATGTTGTTTTGGACTAGGGAATGCACTCATTAGCATTTCAATTATACAACTACCTGTATTTACCGAAATTCGAAATTTCTTTAGCCATCTATTTACTTCTTTGGATGTTCGTTTTTTAGATATTTTATATATCTCCTTTGCAGCAGGAGTAGGGGAGGAGTTGTTATTTCGAGGAGGGATACAATACTACTTAGGTATTTGGTTGACAGCCTTTGTATTTATCTTGTTACATGGTTATCTAGATCCACGACGCGGTGGATGGTTGCTACTCGGCATATACATGATACTAATGAGCGCAGGATTAGGCTATCTATTTGAATATTGTGGCTTGGTAAGTGCAATGGTCGCACATGGTGTATACGACCTCATCGTTATTGGTCATTATCGGCGTATAGGTGACAGTTTTGACTGATATTATTCCTCTTCCCATTTCATACAACGTTCTACCGCTTTTTTCCAGCCTTTCAGTAATTTTTCTCGTCGATCAGCTTCCATTTCAGGTTGAAAATAAGCATCCTTTTGCCAGTTCGTAGTGATTTGAGATTTCTCATAAAACTCAACAGCTATACCAGCGAGATAAGCAGCTCCTAAAGCCGTCGTTTCAATAACAGCAGGTCGATTTACAGGCACATCTAAAATATCCGATTGAAATTGCATCAATAAGTTATTGGCAGAAGCCCCTCCATCTACGCGTAGGTCATTCAATTTTATAGCAGCATCATTTTCCATTGCTTGTAGTACATCACGTGTTTGGTAGGCCAGTGATTCGAGGGTAGCACGAATGAGGTGTGATTTGTTGGTGCCACGCGTCAAGCCAAAGATGGCACCGCGTGCATACATATCCCAATAAGGTGCTCCTAAACCCGCAAAAGCAGGAACCACATAAACCCCATCGGTGTCAGGCACTTTAGAAGAAAAGTACTCGGAGTCTGGAGCCGTATCCAATATTTTCAAGCCATCGCGTAACCACTGAATAGCAGCACCAGCAATAAACACACTCCCTTCAAGCGCGTATTCTACCTTGCCATCAAGCCCCCATGCAATAGTGGTCAATAAACCCGACTTTGATTGTATCGCTTCTGTACCCGTATTCATGAGCATAAAACAGCCTGTACCATAAGTGTTTTTAGCCATCCCTGGACTAAAGCAAGCCTGTCCAAACAAGGCTGCTTGCTGGTCACCCGCTACTCCTCTAATAGGAATGTTTCCTCCCAAAAGACAAGTACTTCCAAAATCACTACTCGAATCCTGCACCTTTGGGAGCATATTAGCAGGAACTTTCAAGGTGTCCAATAAAGTCGTGTCCCATTCTAAGGAACGAATATTAAACAAAAGGGTGCGAGAAGCATTGGAATAATCGGTGGCATGTACAGCTCCATTGGTTAGTTTCCAAATCAGCCAAGTATCAATGGTTCCAAAGAGAAGATCACCATTGGCCGCCTTTTCTCTTGCTCCTTCGACATGATCTAGTATCCATTGGATTTTGGTACCTGAAAAATAAGCATCAATGACCAAACCTGTATTTTCCCGAATATAATCCTCCCAATTTGCAGCCTTTAATTGATCACAGATACTCGCTGTGCGGCGATCTTGCCACACAATGGCATTGTAAATGGGTTCGCCTGTGTTTTTATCCCATACCACTGTTGTTTCACGTTGATTCGTAATACCAATAGCTGCAATATCTTCAGGATTTGCTTGTTGTTGGCGCATCACTTGTTGGCTTACTTGCAATTGTGTTTCCCATATTTCCAAGGCATTGTGTTCGACCCATCCTGCTTGTGGATATATTTGAGTAAATTCCTTTTGGGCAACATTAACGATAGCTCCATTGGCATCGAATAAAATGGCACGAGAACTGGTTGTTCCTTGATCAATGGCGAGGGTATACTTGGCTTGGCTCATATTTAAGAAGGCTTGGTGTCTTTTAGAGCTTGAATAACTTTTCTCGCATCAATGAGATGCTAGAGACGTCAGCGTATAAAGTCAAAACGATAAGATTGTTGTAGATTGACTAGAAACATTCTATCGTGAGACGCCATAAATGGACGTCTGTACAATTTTATCGAAACTCTAAGTATATTGATTAATGAAAGTTTGATGTAAAAATAAAAATTATTCGAGGGATTACAAGTCTCCTTCCCGCATTTCGTCAATCAAAGGAAGATAAGCATCAATAGGCATTTCGCCATAAAGGCGACTACGACGCAAGAAAAGGCAAAAATGGTAATAATGCTGTACGATATTGCCTTGTTGCTCTCGATTGAATTGTCGAAAATGCTTTCCATATAAATTATTCGGACCACCATAATTATAACCATCTGTCATTTGTGCAAAAATAGCTTCGATGGTATATTGACTTCCCGCATATTTCATCTGCATTACATGTACTAATTCGTGAATGAGCCAATTCATATCTTCATTGCCTATTTGGCAATTTATTTTTCGAGTAAAATTGATCGTATAAAAGGTGCAAACTCCCATGTGTAGGGTATTTGCATTTCTGGCTCCCATGTGTGCTATCCATGAGTTTTCATCAATGCGAACATGTTCGTAATTGATCGCATCACCGAATACGCGTTGGGCTTCTGTTATTTCTAGAGGCGTCATTTTGCGGGTATTAGGTTTGATAATCTGCCAAAGTAGGTCGAGTATTTCTGGTATTCCCATAATATCCATAACAAAATGTATCAGCCGTAACCACCAAGCGATAAAAAGTACTGTTACACGGGTGGGCAAGGGTATTCGTTGGGAGATACGAGTCTTATATTTACCTGATGCAAGTAGCAAAGGGTAAGCAAAATGGCGCGCAAAACGGATAAGTCTACTTGGTAGAGCTTTTCCCCAACGAATAAATGCCGCAGGAAGGGCGTGGATTATAAGATGACTGGGTGATTGGATGACTGGATGATTGGGTGAGTAAATAAATAAATGAAGCGTAACGCCTATTCACTCATTCGCGCAATCATTCATTCAATCATTGTTTTCGCGTGAGGGATAGAGGCGGTAGCTTGGTAAAATAGCCACTTTGTGAAGCAATGCCTAGCAGGGCTGACAGCGGAAGACACTGCTAGGCATATGGTGAACTAGTGGGTATGAGCCAACTATTAGCCGAAAGCCCGACCCTTTTTTTGCTCTTTATGGTGTTAAAAATAAAGGATTATAATTAAAAAGAGCAAAAAAAAGGGGCACGCCCAGAAATAAAATCATATTTATGTCATTTTTTATGTGACATGAGATGTGCATATATGTGTTTGTATTTGAATGTGAGGTTGATTGTGAATAAAGTAGTATTGTAACTCGTTTTTATTGAGGCGTTTATATTTTGTCTTGGTGGAGTTGATAATGATTTTTAATGTGTTATGTTTGGTTTTTTCTCAAGTGGGTAGACTAGTATAATATCTTCAAAATATTATATTTGCAATAATAGTCGTGATTTTAAAAATGCCTTAAATAATACAAGTAGATTTTACTTTTTGTATTTGTTACTACTACTCATCTAACAAAAATATACCAACCCGTACCAATTAAAGTGTATCTAATTTTCTTTTTGCAAAAATATTGTAAAAGGAATGGGATATCTATGTCTTAATTTGTTTAAAACAAAATAATTATGAGGAAAATTTTCTATTTAGTCTTATGCTTGCTGCTTCCTATCGGTGTGCAAGCTACACTTATTTTTCCGCCTGAAGATATTGGGCGAATGGCCGAAAATAGTGACCTAGTCGTGTATGGTGAAATTACCAGACATACAGTTGATGAATTTCACAATGAATTTTTGATTACGGATGTAGTCAAGGGAAACAAGCAAGTGGGTGATCATATTGTCGTGAGAGAATATGGGAATAGAGTAGGTGATCGTTTCACGGTAATTTCAGGAGATGTGAATTATGAATTAGGGCGTAATTACTTGTTATTCTTGTGGGAATCACCAAATGGTGATTATAAAGCGCACTTATTAGCTATGAGTGTCTTTTTAGAAGGGACTATACAAGGGAAATCTGTTTTGGCTCATACAGCATCTGTTTTAGATTTGGAATTTGCAGGAGCGGAATATGATGTGGCATCTGGAATAAATGGTAGTTATGATCGAGATCAGTTGCTTAGCCATTTAAAAGGAGTAGTGAATGGAACGAATCAATGGAATACCGATAAAGCGGGTATTCGTTATAATGTTAATATTGTACAATCTAAACACCATTCGGTAGATTTTCAACCTAAAGCTGCTGCGGCAGCACCTTGCCCCAATGACCAGCCTTGTCATTGTACCACTTTATTTGATGGAATAACAGCCAATCCTGCTAAGTTTGAGAATAGTACTTTTACTGTTTGTGTGGCAGGTGGAGCATCTTCCGATCCTACTAATCCGAATGCAATTACTGATTTAGGAAATGCTGTTTCAGCAATGAATGGTATGCCAGGATTGAGTATTTCTTATACGGGAGTAGATGCTGCTTGTTCGCCAATTGGTTGTACAAGTGGAGCGGCATCTGGCGAGGTAGCAGGATGTGCAGGAGGTGATTGTAATAAAATGTTTGTATTCTTCGATGATCCATGTAATGAAATTGCAGATGTAGATGCCAATTGTAATGGCGTATTGGGTATTGGTGGACACTTTGCTAGTAGTGCTACTCATACCGATTTGTGTGGCGAT
>JAHDHP010000005.1:0-33454 GCA_020631245.1 Bacteroidota bacterium
CCAATCATCCTGTCACCCAATCATCCAGTCACCATCTACCTTATTACATCTAACTCTTGTACTTCCTTCGTTCTACCAATAATTGTTTCTATATAATAACGCCCTACAGGAAAATCATCCAAACCAAGCGGAATATCTTTAATACCTGCATCTAGCGGCCAATCCATCAATTGCTTCAACTCTTTATCATCAGCCCCTATGATTCGCATGGTAATCTTGTTTCGTTTTCCAACTACTACGCGAATAGAATTACCAGTACGCATTGGGTTTGTAAAATTCACGTTTATATCTGATTTATCTGCTGGCACAAAGTCTTGGGGTACAACGACTAATTTTCGATTTTCTACTGATTTACCTACAATGGTCTGTAACACATAATTTCCTGGTGGAATACCATTTAAGGCAACAGCTACATCGTGCAATCCTCTATCTAATTTCCAATTCATTACATTCTCTACTACCTTACCGTTCTCATCTTTAATCACCATATTTACTTTACATTTCTGTTCCACTGTAAGCCTAACGAGGTTCCCTTTACGCATCGGGTTGATAAACTCAATTCCGACATATGGATTGACTTTTTCCGCATCTTCAATGGGGTAAATAGGTGGTGAATTAGGCGGTAAATTGATACCAAAATTGTGTAACATTTCGTCTCCATCTCTGATCGTATTATAGCCAATAGCATACGATTCCCATTTCTCTTTTTGAATCGCATCAAGTTCACTATTTGGAATAGATTCATTTTTGATTTCACCTCTAGTTGTTACTTTACCATCTACAATCATTACATCGTCTTCATTTTCTGATGATACAGTAGGGGTACTACTATCTGCACTTTGTTGAGGTGGCTGTTCTGACAATATAATGTTATTTGGTGTTGAAGAAGCAGGTTTACTAGTATTGATTTGCTTTTTCTCTTCTACAACTATTGATTGTACGGGTGGACTTACTGGCTCAATAATCTCTTTAGCTACTTTGTTTGGTTCTGATTTCTTTTCCTCATTTACTGATGGACTGACTGGCTCAATGGTCTCCTTAACAACTTTGTTTGGTTCAGAAATAGTTTGTTCAATTGTTTTTACTTGATGATCTACCTGTTGTATATCATCTTTAGAACTAGGTACGATGTTTTTTACCTCCTCTGCTTGTTCAACAATTGGATTAGGTTTGGTAAAAGAGCCACCACTAGGAGGTATAGCGGGCTTTTCTTCACTAGCTACAGGAGGAAGTTTCGGTTTTATAGCTTCTGTAACTAGTTCACTACTAGTATGTTTAACTTCCAAAGGTTTCATAAAGTAGAAGTTAGGTATGTCAACTTTTAGTTTATAATCCCCTTCTGGAATATCACTAACATCAATAGGCACTTTATGCACTCCCGCTGCAAAATCTTGCACTAAGACTATTTTAATCAGGCGTTTTTGATGATCTACAATGGTAAGTCTCACATTATTTTTACTACCTAAACTTAATTCAATACTGGAAGTATTTACAATTGGATTTTGAAATTCCACTAAAATTTTCTCGAAGGGGTTATTATCAACAGGTGTTGTCGTATTTGTTTGTGCGTATACAGATTGAACAAGGTATAATAAGTGCAACAACAGAATAATCTTTTTCATATTTGTACATTTTTTTACATAATTCAGGGTATAGGAATCCCATACAAAATATAGGGGCGGATAACAGTGGGTATTTAGATTTGATAAAAAATAGAGGTCAGAAATCGCAATCAAAATATGGATACGCCCTAAATTTAGTAATTCAAAAAATAAGATACTAACATTCTATTATAATTTTGAATTTTATTTTATATACAAATTGATTTTGATTCTTAATAAAGCACGATATACTAGTTGTTCTATCTAATGGCATTTACACTTTCTCATATTTCCCTATGTATTTAGACACTTACATTTTCGCCCCGCCCACTTGAACACAACTAATTCAAAATCAATTCAATATACAGGAAAAAGCTCTATTTAGACTCTTCTATTTTCGCTTTTATTGGTATGCATTATTTCTGAGATTTGGTTAAACTAGCAACACATTGATCAATTGTTCTTTCACTTTCACACTTTTAATAACCATAAACTTCAAAACAATCATGTTACAATTATTGAATCGACTTACCAAGAAAAGTATGTTGTTAGTCTGCGCCCTTTGTATACTACATTCTTATTCCTTTGCCCAATGGGATAATCCTGAGACAGAGGACCCTTGTGATGATCCTTTGAGTGGCATTTTGTGTGGTCATATTATGGATCAGGAAGCTTGGGCAAATACAGCAGAAGAAACTTACTGTCAGATGGAGGAAGATGCGGAAGATTATCTATTTCCTGCCTTATTACTTTGGATGGCTGAAAACATGGGACCTAATGTTCCTACTGATCCTACACCACCAGAAGATCCCAAAGACCCTAAAGATCCACCTACCGATGGTGAAACTCCCCCCACTGATGGCGGAACTCCTCCAGATGGTGGTACACCTCCTCCAACCAATGAAAGTCCGACTGATGGTGGGGGTAGTGAAAAATGTCAATCAAGTAGTACTTCAGGATATAGTGAGCAGCGGTATTATGTAGAAGGATTTAATATCGTCGCATCGCTTAGAAAACAGTTAGATCGTATGGAAAAAGGGAAAGTCTTTAAAAGCTTTAAGTATAATGGAGCTAAATGGAACACTAAGCTGGTTGGCAAGTATGCATCTACTCCTTCTGATCGTAATGAGTATCTCGCCATTTTTGCTATAAAGGAAACTAAAGCAAGGGGCAATTTCAAAAAACACAATGTTTATATCAAAGGAAAGGGAAATCGTTTATACTTTAGGTTTGCACGTCAGAAATAAGTAACGAAAAATGAAATTAGTCCATACTTAATGAAGTATGGGCTTTTTTATATTTCAGATAGCTCACATTTTTGATTTTTGCTTCTGCCCAATTCGTAAAATCAAAAATACCAAAGGCTGGCTTTTCGATATTTTGATTGTACAAAATCTCTAGTTTTTCAAAAAGGAGTTTATACTGTTGTTGTTCTTCTTTTAGGGTGCTAGTATTCCAAATCTTTGTAAAAAAGTACTGAAAGAGAGTGTAAAATTGTGGGTAATCAGTAAGTTGTTTAAGTTTTCGAAATGTATTTCGTTTATATTTTTCAAATGCATCAAAAGCTTCTTGTTCATACAAAATAATAATTCGAAAAATATAAGCAGGACCAATAATTTTCTCTAGTGTTTTGGCTTTAGGATGTTGGAGAAATAGATCTAAATAGTGTAATGCTTGTGGGTAATCTCCAAGCATAAAGTATAAATGGGCAACGATGGTATACAAATTTAACTCAAACCCAATATTCATCTTTCCAGCTAATAAGTCTATTTGATCGGCAAAAAATGCCAAATCGCTGTTCACTTGCTTCGTATCACCTGTTTTGATACGATACAAAAAAAGCCCTGCAAAATAGACTTCACAAAAAAGAGTTTGTTCGTATTGATTGCTTAAGGGTAATTGATTAATATACTTTAATACGGGTAAGATGTCTTTATACTGCCGACATAAAATCGCTCGATAGATAAGGCGTTGGGCTTTGGTTAGTAATTTTCGGAGGGGATAGCTTTTACTTTCTGAATACTCATGCTGACTAAATTGAAAGGATCGTTTTGCAATTTCATAACTTTTGGTGTGATTGGGTTCAATCATATAGTAATACCGAAGCATTGTATCATCACAAAGCTCTCGCAGATAAGTACTGTCGGAGGTAGCAGCTTCTTGAAAGATCGGATCTTGAATAAGTTGTTTGTAGTATGTTTTTTCCTCTTCTCCTACTACCCTACTTTTGCGATTGAGTAATACCAAAAAGCGGTAATAAATCCAGCGAACACGTTCAATCCTGGTGAGTGATTTTAGAGTAGCTTCGATTTCTTCCTCTCTTTCTAAACACTGCCACATTTCTTCGGAGCTAATATCTGTATTGGCAATAAACTGCCTTTCTAATTGCTGGAGTTCAAATAAGCGTAAATAGTTTTTACTTGTTTTGGCTTTTTTAAGTAATCGGTTTAGTAATTTTCGCCCACTTTTCAATTGCTTTTTATTCATCAATAATTCCACATAGCGAATTTCTCGCCGCAACATCAAATCTTCATTTTTGCTTTCGTGAAATTCTGCTAATGATTCTAAAATCTGCTGAAACAAATAACGTTTGGCTGCCGACAAATGCTTCATAAACTTTTCTTTTCGAAAAACTTTTTCTAGAACCGCTTTATCATATACTTTTTGTTTTTCTAGGACATCAAATAAGCGTACATAGTTATTGGCTTCTCCAATCTGATGTTGCTTAGATTGTAGTTTAAAATAGCGCTTTTCTGCTTTGCTAAGCGATTTAATAAGATTAAATAAAGGATCATTTTGTGCCATAGACTCATTATTACTTCCACAACAATAACACCTATCTAATTGATTATCAAGATGTAAAAAACAAAACAATTATTTCAGATTGATTAAAAATACACTTTTTTTGGTTCATACACACTACATAATATATTATAATTACAAAACAACTCATATATTTTACCTAGTAATTCAAAACATGTTATGTTTTCTTTATCAGTGGTTATTTTTTGTCGAATAATTTATGCTAGGTACTTAATTGTTCTCAAAAATTAACTCGTATACTTCAGATATACGGGTTTTCTTTTTTTAGATAGGTCTACGTTTCTTGAAATTGTCCTCGCTTTTGTGTTACTTTACCATCCTATTTAAATATAAAATAAGTCACTCAAATGGATTTAAAAAATAGAATGAAAAGTAGGCGTATTCAATTGGAAAGTCAGATCATCACGGAGGTTTTCAATGATAATAAAAATACGGTTCACTTTGATTATCATGTAAACATTGATGACGATGTGAATAATATTCGCCTCGATTTATATACCCATAATGCAATCAATGGGGAGATATTCTTACTTCACCAAACAAGCGGTACTAGTTCGCATGATGTGTTGATAAAAATGATTTCTTACCTGAAGCAACATCGAAAAGCGGGATTGAAAAATTCTTATACGGTTCGTTGGAAAAATATAAAAGAAGAAAATTCTACGGAGCATGTTTCTCACTTTTTTGAATACTCGGAAGAGGATGTAAAGAAGAAGTTTTTCTATAATAAGCGACAGGAAGATTATGACTTTAGTATTCAACAAAATCCAGAGTCGTAGGGATTGAAGGATTGAGGGAATGTGGGACTTAGAGGCTGTCTTGATTTTATAATCAGGCTTGCAAAAGCATCTTTTTTGCCCTAATTGTGTCTTTTTTTCGCCCCATAGCTCTGCTATGAACCTCAAAAAAGCCTTCATTAGGACTAATAATCTAGCTTTTTCAGCTCTAATCCTAAAATCAAGACAGCCTCTTACAATAATAGGTTCGTTATAATTCTTCTCGTTATTTTCTTGCTATTTATTTTGATTCGTTTAACATGTATGTATATCATCGTAAACCTCCTAATTTTCAAGGTAATGTTCTTTATCCGTTGAATCAATTGAAGGATATATTTCCTGTTCTTTATGAAAAAGCGGCGAGTAAATACAAGGGACGAGAAATGATCATGCAACAGCAGATTCCTCGTTTGAACTGCTTGTGGAATGATGTGTTGCATTTTTCACCCGTTCATCCAGAAAAGGTTATGAACGCTTTATGGTCGCTTGGTTATCCGCCACATAGCTCTACTTGGTGGAAAATAGATGTTGAAAAGGTAGGATTTAATGCTACGAATACCGTTGTTTATACAAATCACCGAAAACTTCCTTTTGGGGCACCTTTTCCAATAGAAGATTTTATCCCTTTTGAAATAGCCCTAATTAACGAACATCAACAGCTTTCAGTTTCTACCCAAACTTATTATCAGGAATGCAAGGCACAAAATCGGCGTCCTTTATTGTTTGTGAATGTTGCTCATGTGTTGCATTGGGGTGCGATTGATATAAGAGGAGTGGAGGAAGTAGTGGTGGTTGAAGGAAAAAAAGAGTGAGGGATAGTAGTGGTAGCTTGGTGAAATAGGAGGCTAGTGATGCCTGTGCTGGCAGGGCTGACAACGGAAGACACTGCCAGCATATTGGCAGAACAGGCGGCTATGAAGCAACTACAAACGGATAGCCCGACCAAGCTGCAGTACTATCATTGCCTGCTCGTTTCATGCGAGGACGCATGAACGGGCGGCTGTGATAGTATTGCAGCTTAGGCACTCCCAAAATAAGAAATAAAAAAAATCCACATGAAACATTTTCACATTCTCTCTATTCTATTACTATTAGGATGTTTAATAGCTAGTTGTGCCCGTGTACCGAAAGATAGCAGTTATGAAACGAAGCGTATTATTACTGGACCAGGGGCAGAAGATTTGGTGATAGATACTGTTGTTTCGAATTTTCCGCGATTGTTGGTTTCATGTGTGGAACGAAGGGATCGGAATGTCAATTTTGAGGGAGATATTTATGAAATTAATTTGAATACGGATGAAAGTCGCCCTTTAAAACGGGTGGGAGAGCCAGATGATTTCATCTTTCAACCTCATGGAATCGACTTTATTTGTGATGCTAAGGGGGCTTGTTATTTGTATGCGGTGAGCCATTTGAAAAAAGAAAAAAGCAAGGGAATAGATGAGGGGGCACATTTTGTGGTGAAGTATTTGGTGAAGCAACAAGAATTGATTTATCAGGCGACTTACACCTCTCCTTTATTTACTTCACCCAATGCGGTAGCGGCGTTGCCCAATGGAAGTTTTTATGTAACAAATGATGCTAAGAAACATTTGAGTATTACGGAGTCGATGCTTAAACAAAAAAAGTCTACAGTCGTGTTTTATGATAGCCGATATGACGATTATTTAGTCGCTGCAAAGGATTTGGCTTTTGCCAATGGGATCAGCATTGTAGATGATAAGGTGTATGTGGCTACGACTAGACAAGGTAAACTTTTTGTGTATCAGAAAGATGCAGGTGGAAGATTAACAAGTCCTGAAAAGGTGGCGTCTATTATGGGTCAAGATAATCTTAGAACTTATGGTGATAAATTTATTTTGCCTGTCCACCCTAAGAGTTTTGCTTTTTTGAGACATTATAAGGATGCAAAAAACATATCACCAACTGTTGTCTATACCATAGATCCGTATAATCGTCCGCGAAAAGAAGTATTATATGCCGATAGTGGCAAGGAGATTTCTGCAGGCACAACAGGCATTATATACAACAATCACTTGTATATTGGGCAGGTGTTTGAGGCTTTTGTATTGAAAGTAGACTTGGGAGATAAAGGAACAAATTAACTTCTTCCTCCTTGATACTCCCAAACATTATGGGAGGCACTTCCTTGTCTTGGAGCAGGTAAGTCTCCCCCATCGGATTTAATGTTTTGAAAGGCAGGCATTTCCATTACTCTTTTGGCTTGTTGGAGATGTCTTTGTTCATGGAGAACTATTAGGTTAAAAACTTCTAAAATAGAAAACGTATAAAAAGAACTTACTGGAGAAGTAATTCTTACTTTATTTACATTTATTTGCTGTAAGGACTCTTCCATATAGCCCTTCAACAATTGTTGTTGCTCAATAAAATCCCAAATAATTGTTTTGCGAATTCGCTTTCCAGAAGGCTTAAATTTCTTAGGAGATTTCATTATTTTGGTCGAGTTAGGACCTATATTTTTTAACATCCATCGCCCCATTAATCTAGAAATAAGTGCGGTACTTTCTCGAAATGAATTTCCCTCTTTACGATTTATTTTTCGCTCTAAATCAAACACATAACTCTCATTCATAATGAGTAAATGCTCGAATATTTGCCCTACCCCCCACTCTTTTTCACTAGGAGCCCAATTGAGCTGAAAATAATTTAATGTTCCAAAATTTGCTCTAGCATCTTCGCAAAGCAAATCGATTTCCACCATTAGTTCTTCTATTGATTTTACTGCTGCCATAATTACTTGTCTATTGTTCTACTTATTAGTTTTGAGTCCGAAAATAATGAAAAAAAATTAAATTATTGCTGTTGAATCAATAACATGACTAGCTCATTTTTATCAGGATGTAATAAGAGACTGTTTATTTTTTGAAGGTAGCAATCACATGTACTCCCCACAAATGGCGTTTTGGATTAAAATTACCAAATATACTCATACCTATTCCAACATGTTTAGAAGCCAAATAACTAGCAACTATTTCAAAATGAGCACCTACCGTATTGTATGTATTTTTGCGATACTCTTCTACTTGTCCATTTAGTAAAGATACCGTATTTAACAACTCAGCTCTTTGAACACCTCTTATATAGGCTGGCCCTAATGCGAGATGCATCATATATTTTGATTTCCCCCAATTAAATCCCGACACAAATGTAATTTCTTGACTTATTTGTTGAGGAATGCGAGTAATGTTATTATTATTTATTTGAATCGGCTCCACAAATCTCGCAGAAGTAAGGCCCACAATGTGTTTGCGCTGTGCTACATGCACAAATATACTCGCTGAATATGTAGATAGTTCTCCATTTCCCCAACCAGTACCAAAATTAATATATCCCTTCAATGAGTTTTTTTCCTTATCTGCTTGAACAATTTGATCGATACTTTGAGCGTTTAAGCTAAAACCAAAAATTAGTATAAAAATGATTATAATACAACAAGGTTTCAATATAAATTTCAATCTATTGTTTTTTAACTGATTCAACAAATCATTACACATAACATATTTTTTTATACAAAAATCATAGTACGGAATCTCTAGGACAAATAAAATTTAATTCATGCAATAAAAAGATCATATCACATTAATAATTCTATCTTATTTGGTTTTACCATAAATAAATTGTATTTTTGTAACTATATGGTATAACATACAGCTTAACAAACACTTTAAAATTTAATTTCATACACAAAATATTTTTTAATCAAACTGTATTAACAACGACAAATTTATCATTTGTTTAATTTCCATATAATACAAACTAGGCTTTTATATATGGATAATTTCACCAACTTACGTATTTTTTATTAAGCAATAAATATATCTGACACATTTTTTAATCTAATTTAAATGATATGAAGCAAATTAAGTTGACACACGACGAACTTAACATTTTATTACTGCATTATCAAAAGCAATTGGCAGATGCGGAACAACAATTGCAAGAAGCAGCAGATGAAGTAGATCGCATCAAAGGAAAAATTGCTGAACTTAATGTCTCTAATGGTCTTACCACCGCTAAGCCTGCTACAAAACCAGTGAGAAAGTCACCAGTAGAAACGGTGAAAGCTGCTCCTAAAAGGCCAGCAAAGGTTACTCAAAAAGCAGCTCCTAAAGTGGAAAGAGAATTGCCTCTTGTAGAAATGCGACCTGCTGAGAATGGAGCCCCTTTTGCCGCTTTGAGTATGACACAAAAAGAATGGAGAGACATTATTATGGAAATATTGGGTGAGACGAATAAGCCGCTGACTAATAAGCAAATTTTTGAACATGCTAAATCTAATTTAGATTTAGAAGAAGATGAATTTAAGCGTGTAAAATCTACTATTGGTCAAGCATTGAATACTTTAGCAAATAAGAAAAATGAAGTATTTAAACATAAGAAGTTAGGAGAAAGAGGTTTTTACTATTGTTTACCTGAATGGTATAGCAAACAAGGAAATCTTAAAAAAGGATATGTAAAAATGATAAAGTAATTATCTTTTATACAACCATTCACATATTATATAGTATGTAATATCAAAAAGCGACAATTAAATTTAATTGTCGCTTTTTTTATTCCATTCAGAGAAGTAATGATTAAAAAATGTAGCTTCTTCATTCGTCTTATGGACATATCCTTTTAACATCTTTAACATCTCTTTACATACATCATGAAAAGCAATTATCTACTTATCCCTTTTATATTATTGTGTTTTACCTTTATTACTTGTCGTGTAAACAAAAATATTGTCCAAGATAAACCCATGATCTTTATTGAGGGGGGGAGTTTTATGATGGGAACTAGTAAAGGAAAAAAATGGGATCGCCCTCCTCATGAAGTTAATCTTACCAGCTTTTATATGGATCAATATGAAGTTACGAATGCTGAATATTGTAATTTTTTAAATCAACATGGAAATAAAAAAGAAAAAGGAGCTTATTGGTTAGATATAGAAAGTACGGATTGCTCTATTGAAAAAGTAGATAATTTATTTGTTCCTAAAACGGGTTTAGAAAATCATCCTGTTGTAGAAGTTACTTGGTATGGAGCCAATGCTTATGCCCAACATCTGGGAAAACGCCTTCCTACTGAAGCAGAATGGGAATATGCTGCTAGAGGCGGTAATAAAAGTAAGAACTTTACTTTTAGTGGGGCTTCCGATCCTTTAAATATTGGGTGGTTTCTTAGTAACACTAAAAATCTCCAACCTATCGGGAAAAAACCACCAAATGAATTGATGATATATGATATGAGTGGAAATGTGTATGAATGGTGTTCCGATTGGTATGATCGTTTATACTATAGTAAAAGTCCAATAAATAATCCTACTGGTGCTATAGATAAAGATGACCCACTATATAAAGTCATTCGAGGAGGATGTTGGATTAGTATTCCTGATTTTTTACGTGTTACTAGACGAAATAGTTTTAATCCAGATTTTAGTGACTATACGATCGGCTTTAGATGTGTAAAAGATGTCTTATAGCCCCAGTAACTAATTCATATTATGGACTTGGTCTAATAAAACCTTTACTCGCTTAGCATCTACTTTGTTAGCCCAGTACCCATTTTCTTTAAAAGCAGACCCTATAATTAAGCCATCTACAAGTGGGATATAAGCCCTTATATTTTCTGCATTAATACCAGAACCTACCCATATAGGTATAGTTACTTTTTGCCGCACCATTTGAATATCCTTTAAGGACGTCGCTTTTCCTGTAGAAGTACCTGTTATAACCAACCCATCACTCCTAAAAAAAGTAGCTGTTTCTGCTAACTCAGTGATAGAAATATCGGCAGTAATAGCATGAGAGCTATGTTTCTTTTGTATATCCGTCATTATTTTTACTGTATCTGCCCCAATCATTTTTCGATAACGTAATAACTCAGCGGCATCAGATTGTATGAATCCTTCATCCCCAATATGCGCAAAAACAAATCCTTCTGCACGAATAAATTCTAAACCTGCCGCATGAGCTACTGCTAAAGCTGCTTTATTAGCTCCTGCTAAAATTTGTATTCCACAAGGTAACTTGGTTTGTTGTTTGACCGCTAATGCAACTCTTGTCATAACGGAACTTATTTCATGTCCTACTTCTTTTCTAAGGTAAGGGACATCATGCATATTCTCTATGAGTAAGCAATCTACTCCCAATTTTTGATATAAGCGTGCCTCTTCAACTGCTTTTTGTACAATCAATTCTACACTTCCTTCATAGGTAGGTGTGCCTGGCAAAGCTGCCACATGAATCATGGCAATGATACTTGGTGGTTTCAAAAAAATGACTTTTTATCTATGTTTATAATATATTAAATGGTATCCATTTTCATATTAAAGTAAAATAAACTTAAAAATGCTAGATTATCTGCGAAATAATCATTTCAGAAGATTACAAACTTGCACTAAAAGTAATAAATTTTTATTTTACCACTTAATTATTTCCATTTTCAAATAAAACTCATATGCTAAATTCATTCCTTAATGTAATATCCCCTCCCAAAGCGATTTCATTACTTGGCTGTTTATTCTTACTCCTCACTACTGGTACATTTTCTCAAGCACAAACAAATACAACTTGGGCGTTGGTAATGGAAAAACCAAATCAGTTTGTGGAGCAATTATGGGAATCTAAATCCTATTTTCCTGATCGTGAAATTGACAATCACTATCGAAATGGATTTATCATTGATAAAGTAGAGTATGGCAATGGTCGTTGGGTGGTAGTACTAAACAAACCAAGCGTTAGTACTCCCCAAATTTGGAGATACAAAATGGTATATCCTTCTCAAGAGATTCAAGAATTTTATGATAAAGGTTACGTAATTAGTTCGCTTACCTTCGGCAATGGTCGATGGGTTTTAGTGATGAACAAATCAGTCAACTATATTCCACAAGTATGGCGAACTCGTTCTTATTTTCCACAAGCTGAAATTGACGAGTTATATCAACAAGGTTTTATTATTAAAGAGCTGACTTATGGAAATGGCAAATGGGCGGTTGTTATGGAAAAACCTAGTACTCATATTCCACAGGTATGGCGAAGTAGTGCTAACTTCCCTAAGGAAGAAATACAAGAATTCTATAATCAAGGATACCTTATTAGTAGTCTAGTATATGGTCGTGGTCAATGGGTTGTTGTTTTAGATAAACCAAATATCCGAAAAGAACAGGTTTGGCGAACACGTTCCTATTTCCCTGATCGTGAAATTCAAGAACTATATGACCAAAACTATATTATCAAAGATATTTTTTATTAAAACTTTACACTTTTCATCGAGCTATCATTCTCATTATCAATAGCTTGCATCAAAAAAGCCACCTGTTTTTTACAACAAGTGGCTTTTTTTGTAATTAGTTTTCTATTCCTTTTACCTGATATTTGACAATAGAAAGGATAAATCAATTAGTCAGGTGAAAGGCGATAGATCATAATTTTGTGTCTATTGCCTTTTTTTTATTTGATACTTTAACAACCAGCCAATAACATAATAAAAATAGCCAGTATGGCAAACAAGACCACACTCACAAATATCGCTGCAACATAATTTACTCGCCCCTCTTTTTTAGGATCGTCATCAAAATCGTAATGGCTCATCTCTTAAGGTTTTATTAAATAAAAAAGAGTTAGCAAAACAAGCTTTATCAACTGTTTTACTAACTCCTACCAATTAAATATTTAATTGGATCTATAAAATAAACGCACTTCAGTTAGAAGCTTGTTTATCAGCTGTTTTTAGCTATTATAGTCATCATTACGGTAGTTATCACGGCTACGGTAGTTATCACGTCCACCACCATAGTCATTACGGTCACGGTATCCACCGCCACGACGGTTGTTGTCACGGTATCCTCCACGGCGGTTATCACGTCCACCTTCACCCTTTGGACGAGCTTTCTTTACAACGATAGTACGTCCATCAAATTCAACGTCATTTAAAGCATCAATTGCTTGATACCCTTCATCATCACTTGGCATTTCTACGAATCCGAAACCTTTTGATTTACCTGTTTCGTAATCCATAATGATTTTGGCAGAACTTACTTCGCCATACTCTTCAAATAATTCTCGAAGTTGATCCTCGCTTGTCTCGAAATTTAATTTTGCAACAAAAATGTTCATTCTAAAAAATTAAAAAAAATTAAAAAAACTAAAAAATTAGGGAAAAAATACAATACCCAGTTTTGATGACACAATATGTATGTAGCCAATTTACGAATATAAAACGCACGTTTCAAAATAAGTAACTAAGGTTACATTGAAAGTATAAAAAAGAATGCACGTACATATCTCTATATCTGTGACAAATTATGACAACTTATCACCGAATGGCGTCAATTCAAACTAAGTAATAAAAAATAAGAAAGTAGATAAAATAATAGGCTCAAAAATAACACAAGCAAAAATAAACAAAACAAGGAGGGATTGATTATTTACAACAGTTGGGAACTATACTAAAACAAAAGTTAAAACAAAAGTACCAAACCAATACCAAACAAAAATATTCTTGAATTTATTTTTCTGACATCTTATACAAGGGGTACAAAGAACTTATATATAGACCTAAAGCCTACTAACTCCCCTTATGAATACGTAATCTATTTAAAGATATTGTGTAAATGTAAGTATAATATCTAATGGAAGAAAGCTTCTGCAGATATTTTTACTATTTCTATAACAATTTACTTAAAAAAAAGATTAAATATGCTTACACTTTCTTTAAAACAGCAAAAATAACGCCCAAAACACAAAAGGAGACTCTTTTTTTACCAACAAAAATTTTATATTGAGATCAAAATTAAATTACCTACTCTTTTAAACACTCACATTAAACAACAATATAAAAAATAATTGTATTAACCATGGCAGAAAATAACAAGCCTAAAACAATCTTTGACGTTATTGAAGAAGCAGTAGATGCCATTCAAGAACGATTGGAACAAAAAGACGATTCAGATCAAGAATCTGTAAGTATTGATGAGGAGCTTTCAGAAGTAGATGCTTCCAAAAAGAAAAAACCGAAATCTATTTTCGACGTAATCTTAGGCGGTCAGGAAGAAGAAGAGGATGATACAGCTAACTCTTTGGAGGACTTGGCAAATGAGGCTCCTAAAAAGAAGAAAAAACCTAAAACAATCTTTGATGTCCTTTTTGGGGAGGACGAGGAGGAAGAAGAGATTCTAGTAGATGATGATGAGGCACAAATGCCTGCTGATTCAGAAATCATAGATGAACTTCCAACAGAGGGAATGGCAGATACAACACCTACTTCTACGAGTGAAGACGATGGCCCTATTATAGAAGAAGACTCTCCATTTGCCGTCAATGAAGAAAAAGAAAAAAAGAAAAAAACAATTGCACGTAAACCTATTCCTTTCGATGAGACAAAAAAAGAAAAAAGCAAACCTAAACCTGTCTCTTTTGAAGAAACAAAAAAGAAAACAAAATACCCTCACCTCGAACGTGAAATAGATGATAACTTAGATGATGATATCGACTACTCTGAATATATGGAAGATATTGTCGAACGAATGAGAGATAAACTCGAAGACAAACTCGATGCTTTCCGTGAAAAGAATCGTACTATGGAAGATAAAATGGAACAAAGACATAGTAACATTTTAGATAAACTCGAAAGAAGACTTGATAAGTGGCAAGGTATGATGCCCGAAGAAAAAAGGGAGCAGATAGAATTGAAAAGAAAAGAGTTTTTTAAAAAGCGAAAAGAATTAGAAGAAAAGCGAAAGAAGTTGGAGAAAAAACGAAGAAAACACCGTGAAAAACAACGTCAATTTGCAGAAAAAAGAAGAGAACAAGGGAGAGTAAGAAGTAAAAGTAGAGGAGGGAAACATAAACCTAAGCGAGATGACGACTAACAAATCATTATATAATCACTTATCTTATTACCTCACTCTTTATACTTATCATATCACTTAATTGATCACCTAACATGGATAAAAGAATTATTATCGGAGTTGTTGCCGGACTTGTTTTCGGTATCTTAGAAATGCTTATTTTCGATCGTGGTTTTGGACTACCAATCATAGGACTTATTACAGGAGGACTAATTGGATTTGCCAGTACCAAAGATTTACCTGTTCCTTTTTTGGCCGCTAGTGCCATTATTGGAGCCGTATTATTTATCATTGTAGGACTAGGAGCTTATGGAGCTGAAGGAATGAGTGCTTCCATTATCTTACACGATATAGTAATGGGTGGTGTAACAGGTCTCATTATTGGTTTTCTAGCCCAATTCATTGGAAAGAAAATGACTTAAATGACAATCAGGAGGATTGAAGATCGTTTCTTTTCTACAATCCTCCATTCAACCATTTCGTACAGACAAGGCATGACTTGTCTCTACTCTACCACCAACTGCTCTCGTACAGACAAGGCATGACTTGTCTCTACTACCAACCAATAATTACCTGCTGCTACCTGTTGATCCACTTCCCACAACAAGAAATTTTTCCCCAACATCAATTCCTTTCTTCCCAAATCAACCACTAATTTCCCCTGCACATCAAATACTTTCACCTCCACCCACTGTTGTTTTTCACTTTGCAATTCTATCGTAGTACGATCACTAATTGGGTTCGGATAAACATTTAAAGAAACACCTAAAACCTCTTCCTCCTCTATCCCAACTGCCCACGGATCACTTGTTGGTTCCTCCAAACAAGTTGTAAACATCGAACGACCAAATGTGGCAACTGCTAAGGTACGGTTGAGACGATCAAAACTAAGATCAGTCGTAATGACCAAAGGCAAACCCGTACCCATCAACTCCCAACTCGCTCCATCATCTTTCGTGACCCAAGCACCCACATCCGTTGCAATATAAAGTGTCCCCTCTATATCAGGATCAATAATCAAATCATTGACAGGCACATCAGGTAAATTACTAGAAATATTTACCCATGTTTCACCAAAATTGGTGGACTTATACACATGCGGCAAATAGTCATATTCTGTATAACCTGATAAGGTCGCATATACTGTTCCTACCTCCTCATAACTAGGAGCCAAGCAGGTCACATAGCGTTCTGCTAATCGTCCTGTAGATACATCTGTCCAATTCGCTCCTTCGTCCATACTCAGCGAAATTTTACCATCATCCGATCCGATCCAAAGAATATTTGTATCAACAGGTGAAATACCAATCGTAGAAATAGTTCCATAACCATTCGCTCCATCACGACCACCACGCGTCAAATCATCACTAATTCGCTCCCAACTTTTTGCTCTCGTAGTAGATTTGTACAAACGATTTGCTCCATAATAAAGCGTTGCCGAATTGAGCGGATTAAATTCATAAGGTGTATTCCAATTCTTTCGATCCAATCCGCTAATGCCACTATTCGCTCCCAGAAAACTACTTCCTCCATCTGTAGAACGGACTATATTTCCCCATTGAGATTCTGCATACAGATAAGCAGGATTCTCAGGATCAACCAAGACCTTAAAACCATCTCCCCAATGAATTCGCTCCCAATCATCCAAATCACCATTAAAAGTACGCAAGGTTCCATTGTCTTGTGAACCTCCATACAAACGCTCAGGAGCTGTGCGATCAATTTCACAGGTATAAAACTGTGTAATAGGTAAGTTATTTATGTGTTGCCAATTATCGCCTCCATTCTCAGAAATATACAGTCCACCATCATTCCCTATATACATAATATCAGGATTAGCGGGATGATATTCCAAAGCATGAAAATCTACATGCATATTACTCGTCCATCTCGTCCAACTATTACCATTATTTGTAGATCGGTACAAGTCCACTCCCATCGTATATACTTGCTGCGGATTTTCAGGATGCACACGTACATTCCCAAAATACCAACCAAAAGAAACATATACATCCAATAAATCACCATCTTCCACCCGCTCCCAAGTATCACCTCCATCGGCTGTTCGATACATACTATGAAAGAAATTTCGTACCTCATCATAGGTAAAAGTCGCATACAAAATATCTGGGTTCGACTTCGAAATCGCCAAACCAATACGTCCTAGATCGTCCCGCTCAGTTACGGGCAAACCATCGGTCAATTCATCCCAAGTCTCTCCTCCATCTTTTGAACGATAAATCCCCGAATTACCACCTGCATACTGACGCCCCCACGGATACCGAACCCGCTCCCACATAGCTGCATATACAATATCAGAATCGTTCGAATTGACTACCAAATCAATACAAGCAGTCGTATCATTGATAAACAACTTGCGCTCCCATGTTTCACCAGCATCTTCCGACACATATACCCCTCGCTCCTCATTTCGTCCATACACCCGACCTGTAGCAGCGGCATAAATGCGATTCGAATTATTGGGGTCTACTACCAAGCGCGCAATATGTTCCGATTTATCCAAACCCATTTGTTCCCAAGTATCACCTCCATCTGTCGATTTATAAATCCCATTTCCTAGTAAAGTACCCGAATCAAAGGACGCATTCGCCTCACCTGTTCCCACATAAATGGTCTCAGGATTTTGAGGATCAATCGCCAAGTTACCAATCGACAAATACCCCCAATCATCCGACAACTGTGTCCACGATTCCCCTCGATCCATTGTCTTCCATACGCCACCCGTTGCACTCGCCACATATAAAATATCAGGATTAGTAGGATGCGGAGCCAAATCAGTAATACGCCCTCCCACATTCAAAGGCCCCTTTTGTTCCCACTCCCAAATTTCTGCTCCTTTCTCCTTCTGCATCGCTCGCAACTGCTTCGTCTGCGCAATCGCCTTATGATACTTTTCTGCATTCACTTTCCCACTCGGATAGGTACGTTGTCGAAACATATATTCCGAAGGCTCAGGCCCATCTTTTTTAGGAGGTTCCCAGTCCACCAGCTCCTCCGTATCTAGTGACGAAGTTCCGTATTGGGCACACCAAATCGTAGCTAGTATCATACTAGCCATCAACAGAATAAAAGCATAATTTTTCATTGGCAAAAAAGTCAGTGATTAGGAAGGTTATTCAGGTAGTGTTATGTATAGATAGGACGATTGTAAAGATAAGTTTTTTTTATTAGCTGGGCGTGCCCTTGCGCAGGGATTGGGATATTATGGGCTTGAAAAAAGTACAGCGTAACGCTAACACAATCCCTCAAGCCCACAATCCCTGCTTCAGGTCGGGCTTTCGGCTAATAGTTGGCTCGTATAAAAGGTGTTCGGCTATTTTTGCTGGCAGTGTCTTCCTTCGTCAGCCCTGCCAGCAAAAGCCTCACAACCTTTCTACTTCACCAATCTTCCGCCTCTATCCCTCACGCAATTCCCCTCCTCGGAGGGGCTAGGGGTGGGTTCATGACTGGGTGATTGGGTGGGCGTTACGCATTTATTTTAATAAGTGGGCTGTCTTAAAGTCTCCTTTTGGGAGGAGATTTAGAGGTGAGTTCATGATTAGATGACGGAATGACTGCATGATTGGATGGCGTTACGCGCCCCATTTTTAGTTGCCGCCAGTATCTTCACTGGTGGTTTCTATGACAAGAATTAGCGGCTAGGCTGATAACCCTCCTACTTCTTCCCCAACCTAATACCCACTGCCAAAGAAAAGCCATCTAAACCATCATATTTTAGGTGATCAAGAGCTTGCATTTCAAAGAAGATAAGAGAATTCGTTTGTTCGCTGCTTGTCAAACTTGGATCGTCAATCACCTGTTTTGTCTGCCCTATTTCTAGGACAGGTAACAAGTACTGTGCTTGAAAATAAAAATGATCCGTCATATTCCAACGGAAGCCCAAAGGCGCACCGAGTTGCAAACTATTTCGATTAAATGTTCTAGGAAAATTAGAGCTTGCTTCAGGTGTTAATTTATTCCTATAAAGATTGAGAGCGGTATTACCACCCGCAAACAATTGAAAGTCGCTATCTTTAAAAAAGATATGATTGTACTGGTAAGCAATATTAAATTGATACGAACTTCGTTCGAAAGTTCCTAGTGATTCTAATTGAACGTTTTGATTTCGGTTAAAATTAAAAGGTTGAATCCTTATTTGCCCCCAGTTTCCACAACGGTTTTCCATATTATAACTAATGCCGACTTCCTTGTAATTAAAAATAGGAACACTGATAGGCATATCAATTTGGATGGCTTTACTTTGGGCAGTAGACTGAAAATGTAGTAGCGTCAAAAGGCTACAAGTCAAAAAAATTATTCGCATTGAATAAATTGAATTAGATGAATAAAATGGTAGGCGTATAGTAAACTAAAGTGTTGTTCTTTCTTTAAAGAACTCAATATATATGAAATAACAAATACTAAAACTCTAGGATTGGGAAATTATTGTATCAGGGTTTTTTATATTAGGTTGGCAAATAACTAGCTTGACTATATAGTATTATTTACTATAAGAACATAAACCGATAAGGTAAATAGTCAACATTGTTCCTACTCCCTCACCACTTTATAATAGCCCTTCACTACTTTATCGTCCTCCACTTCCACCATATAAACACCTTGCGGTAAGGTATGCATATCAATGCGGTGTTGTAGTTGATAGTTGGGAATACTCAAGACTCGATGTCCTAATACATTATATATTTCTACTTGTAGGGGATGCTCACTTTCTATCACGAAATGGGTGGAGCTTGGGTTGGGATAAATCTGTATGGTTTCTGCTAATTGGTCTTCTAATCCTGTGGCGACTAGGGACTTTTCAAAAAGCCATATATCTCCTTTGCCTTCATTAGTACTTACATCTTGATCATCACTTTTGGAGAAGGAGGCTACTAAAGCGGTTTGTTGATCGGTGATAGTAATAGCAAGTGGCCATTCGCTTTCTGTTCCGCCAAAATGTTCCTCCCATAGTATTACACCATCTTGGCTGAGTCCTAGTAACCAGACATCTACTTTTCCATGATTGCCACTTACATGTCCATTTTCACTTTCAGAATAAGCACCTACAACCAAACTCCCATAAGGTCCTTTGGCGACTGCTAAGGGATAATCGTGATGACTACCTCCATAGCTTCGTTGCCACATTAACTCCCCTTCTGCATTTGTTTTTATCAGCCACATATCCCAACGCCCATAATTGAGGCTTACATCCATATCTTCGCCAAAGGTGCGGGCAAAAATAAAATAGCCTCCATCATCTCCTGCTAGTAAGTACGGTTCTCCCTCATTATCGGTACTTCCATAACTTTTCTCCCAAAGGAGTGTTCCAGTTGCATCGGTTTTAAATAACCAAATGTCTAATAAGCCTTTATTAGGAGTGGATACATCTTCATCACTACTACCTGATTCTGCTGCAATGACAAAGTTCCCTTCCTCATCTTCTAGAATTGAATAAGCCTCATCCCACTTGTTTCCACCATAGGTTTGTTCCCATATCATATCACCCTGGTTATCTAATTTTAGTAGCCACACATCTCGGCTATCAAAACTCATACTAATATCTCCATTATCACTATTGGTACTTCCTACTAGCGCATATCCTCCATCACTTGTTTCTATGATAGTATTCATTATTTCGGAGGAACTCCCACCATAGGTTTTTTGCCACATTATTTCTCCAGATGGATCTAATTGGATGACCCATACATCGGCCAATCCCTTGTTCATATCTACATCACCATCATCCCCCCAAGTATATCCAGCAATGACAAAATTGCCTGCACTGTTTTCTAGTGCTGCATAGGTATAATCATTTCCTGTGCTACCGTAACTTTCCTCCCATTCAATAGCTCCTGAAGCAGTGGTTTTAATGACCCAAATATCGCTTTTCCCTTTAGAATCTTGCTTATCTCCCGATGTACTTTCTGAATACCCAACGATTAAATAGCCATTATCTGCGAGTGGCAGTACCTTAGAAGGATAATCATCTTCTTCGCCTCCATAATTAGCTGACCAGATAAAAGAACTGTTGTTTTGTGCCAATAGATTCCCTACACTCATCAGCAACACAAGGCAGAGAATGAGTATTTTGCGATTAAGAAGATTTAATTTTATAGATAGGCAAATAACAAAAAAAGGCATAGAAAAGGTAAAACACTTCATGGTGAGATTTTTATGGGTATAAATGAGGAAGGTGTTTTACTATCCAATGTGGGACTATGTAAAAGATACTATTTTTATCACATATATCCAATTCTATTTTTATATCAGAAGTAAATGGATACTATCTTCATTCTGACTCCTGAAACCTGTCCCCTGACTCCTTAACTTGTCACCTCAACAAGTCTACGACCCGCTCTGCCGACACCACTGCCCCTTCATGTAAGCCATCTGACAAATAAGCACCTGCGTGATAGGTGTGGTTTTCACCATTGGTATTGATGACTTCATCGCGATAACGGAATGCTCCTACGGTATAAAGTGGTGTATGGTGGTCTTGAACGTGGATGATTTTGGTGGGGTCGATTAAGTCGCGCATATTGTAAGCTAAAAAATAAGGCGTATTGGAAGTAATGTTGCAAAGGTCATTGAGGTAGGCATTGTAGCCCCAACCGCTAGGCGTTTCAAAAAAATCGAAGGGGGAAGGATGGGTGATTTGATAAGGTTCATAAAAGGCATTATCGTGGTGAATAATGGTTTGGGCATAATTTGCTTTCCAGTTGTTAAAACGGCGACTTTCTGCTGCTGTGGGATCGCTGAGTAGTTGTAAAACTTGGTCGGGTGGAGTGGCAAAGACGAGCTTATCAAATGTTTCCTCTTTTCCATCATTCCACTGGATGTTTACTCCCTCTTTGTGTCGATGTATTTCATTCACATTTGCCTCACATATGATCTGCCCTGAAAAACGAGCTAAAATCTGCTCGATATAAGTATATACACCACCCTGTATGCGATGCCAGCCTGCCATTTGATATTCAGCAAAGGAAGGAATCCCTAATTCGGCAGGCATCGCATCTACTTGCTCAAAGGGAATGGAGAAACTGTACATGGTACAGTTTTTCATCCAAGTGGCACCGATATTGTCTTGCTGGAGAAAATCCTTGATAGAGACATGTTTTAAATCTGGAATTTGATAATCACGCACTCGTTTTATCGTACTGGCATTTGTCAGTTGTAGTCCAAAAAACTGAGTATATGCGATTAATCTTTGAAGCCCTTTTCTATTATTTTGTGTTAAAATTTGAGAAAGGTATGATTTGCCATTTTTTAAAAATAGGGCTGTACCTATAGGAATAGGAATGAGTTCTACATCAAGTTCTTTCATCAATGCTTGAAAGCGTTTAAACGCACCTGAAAACTCAACGACTCCTCCTTCTAAAAATAGCTCTTTTTCTAAACCAGGTACTAGTACATTTTTATTCGTTGTCCGAATATTGCCTCCTAGTTTATCTTGTTTTTCTAGCACCGTTATTTGGTGTCCTGCCTTATCCAATAGATAAGCACAGATCATTCCTGCCCCTCCTCCTCCAATGATTGCAATTTTCATAGTGGTTTGGGTTTATAGGCTAAACTAAATAAATACCTTATCTCCCGATAATCGTTGATATAAGGCGGCTCCTGTCCAGAAGGTTCCCGCAAAACCCGCATAGCCAGAAGAAGCATTACAGAAGTAAAAATTCTTTAGCGAACTCTCGTGGGTGAGACGACCAATACCAATATTTTTAGGACTTAAATTAGAACCGTAAGAATTGCCTTCTGGACACCAGCAGTACCGCTCGTTGGTAGTGGGGCTACCCGTCATTTTGAACACCATGTATTTTCGAAAATCTGGGATATAGTGCTTTTCTACTTGATCGACAATCGACCAGAGAATGTTCATTTTTTCTTTTTTGTAGGTCTTTTCATCTCTATTTTTCAAGGCTCTCCAATAGTCGTAATTGGCAACGGTGAGAAACTCCACAATTTGCCAACCTTCGGGACAATCACCTCGATGGGTGGTTAACTGTGAAGGAGTGGTAATCGCAAAACTTGGATTGCTATAATCGTTCTCCTTATACATTTGGTAGAAGGCGGTATTGATGTCCTGATGTCCTGTGTGAAACACATTCCATTTGCCAAACCCATACTTCTGTAAATCAAGGTCTTTTACAACTACATAAGCCATATAGTTGGAAGGTGAATAATCGTAGTCCAGCTTTTTTTGGAGCGACTTGGAGAACTTATCCCACCCAATAATATGCGCTGCCTTTTTAGGGTCCATATTACAAATGATGGTTTCCCCTGTCAGTGCAAAAGAGGCATCGGTAAGCAGATTTTTACCTGTCACTCCATACACTCGTTTGCCAGTTGTTAAGATATTGTGTACTTCATGATTGTAAAGAATCTCTCCCCCATTTTCTCGTATTACTTCTACCATACTATCCATCACATCTTCAAAGTGCTTGGTTGGATAATAGGCCCCTCTTTGGTAGCCTGTAAATAACATGACCCAAGCATAAAAGGATAATTGATCGGGAGGTAATAGAAAGTCAGGCCATTGAGAGGCTAATAATGTTTGTGCGGGCAAGGGCAATTTGAATTCATCAAAGACATCTTGTAGCGTATAACGCAAATATTTAAGGGCAGTAGTTATTGGCTTAAATTGAGTGAATGCCGTTGCAACTTTAATAGGAAAAGAAGCATTTCCTAAACCTATACTTACTTGATTAACCGTATTGACAAAGGCTTTAAATTGATCGGTAGAATCAGGAAACAAATTACTTAATCGGCTAATCAACTCTTCGGAAGAGGAAGGGATTTTTAGGTGATAACCTGGCATGTACATATGGTCAAAACCATCGGGATCGTAGCGTTCAAAGGTAACGCTTTTGTCTAAGCCTAGTTTTTTGAGGACTAAATTGACGGTTTCGCCTTCTCCACAATTCCATACATAATGTAATTGTGCATTAAATTTATATTTTCGAGCCATTTCGAAGGTATGACCAAAGCCTCCTGGAAATTCATGGGCTTCTATTACGCATACTTTTTTTCCGTGTTTGGCCATTAGTGCAGCGAAGGAAAGTCCTGCAATTCCGCTGCCGATAACAAGATAGTCAATTGGTTGGTTCATAGAGTAAATATAAGGAATGATTGGAGAAAAAGGAATTGTGATGGGGCGAAAAAACGATTGAACGATTGAACGATAAACGTCCGACGGAAAACGATGAAACGATTTGCGTCCGACGTCCGATGAAAAACGAATGACGTGTAGGGATGCCCAAAAAATACAATGCGCGCATTGCAAACTAGTCACAAAAATGTTACTTTTGTTGATCTTCTTTTCTCACCAAAATAGACACCATGAGCGAAACTCACCAAACAGCTACCCGATCTATTCCGCGTGTTCCTTATTCTGAGAGTATCAAGAATATACAAAAAGCGGTTAGAAATCCTATTTCTGTGTTCTTTCCATATAAACGCAAGTATGGAAATATTTTTTCGATTCGATTGGGAGGAAATCAAGAGTTGATTATTCTTTCAGACCCGAAGTATATTCAGCAGGTGTTGCAAAAAAAGAATAAGATTTATCATAAAACGGAGGTGCAAACGGAAGGATTAGCGCAATATGTGGGCAAAGGTTTATTGACGAGTGAAGGAGAATATTGGTTGAAGCAAAGACGCTTGATTCAACCTGGGTTTCACCGCCCTAAATTGGCTGCTCTTGCGAGTGATATGTTGAATGAGGTGCGGGATTTTGAAACGAGTTTTGAGCCATATATCGACCAATTTGAGAGCTTCGATATGAAGAAGTATATGATGCACTTGACCTTCCGCATTGTATCTCGTTCTTTATTTGGTACGAGTGTTACTTTTGATGAGTTGTTACAGATTGAACAGACGATTGAGGATATTCAAGCCTATTTTGTGAGTAAAACACGGCAGCCTTATTTGAAGCCTCTTTTTCATTTGATTGGTCGAGAGCAGTTTTATAATGAGATGTTGAAACTGTCGGATAAAATCATTTTCCGCACGATTAACGAGCGAAGACAAACCAATGGAGAGGAATACCATGATTTGTTGGATATGTTAATGAAGAGCCGCTATGAGGATACGGGTGAGGGGATGACTGATCAGCAGCTACGCGATGAGAGTTTGATTTTGTTTGTGGCGGGCCATGAAACAACGGCAAATGCAATGACTTGGCTGTGGTATTTATTGGCACAACATCCGAAAGAGGTGCAAAAATTACGCGAGGAGGTAGATCGGGTGTTGGGTGATCGTAAGGAGATTACCTTTGCGGACTTACCCAATTTGGTGTATAATCGCCAGGTAATTGATGAGTCGATGCGCCTCTACCCGCCTGCTTGGATTACAGATCGCATTGCAGTGGCTGATGATGTGATTGATGGTTATCTGATTCCGAAAGATAGTATTGTCTTGACCTTTATTTATGGGATGCATCGAGATGAGAACCTATGGCCAAAGGCGCATCACTTTATCCCTGAGCGGTTTAGTAAGGAAAATAAAAAGAAGCATACCAAATATGCTTACATTCCTTTTGGAGGTGGCCCTAGATTGTGTATTGGAAATAACTTCGCCTTGATGGAAATGCAAATCATACTCGCGCATTTGATACGCCAGTATGATTTTAGTATTGTGCCTGGTCAAAAGATTATTACTAAGCCTTTGGTGACCTTGCATCCTGATGGGGGGATGATGATGCGGATTAAACGAAAACGGTGAAACGATTGAACGGTGGAACGGACTACGATTGAACGATGATCGTTCAACCGTTCAACCACTTAGTATCGTATAACCGTCACTCCCAACTTACTTGCATTCGGTTGATAAAGATTGAAATCGGCAACGGTTACATTGGAGTCCATGTTTAAATCGCCCCAAATATAGCGGCTCACCAGAGAAGATTCGATTAAATAAACATCATTATAATCGCCTACGGTAATGACACCATCTCCATCCATATCGCCTGTTATCATCGCTTGTACTGTACCTACTGTATTTAATTGATTAGCTCCTTCTAAGACCATACTTGGATCACTTAAATCGTAAGGGCTAGTGTTATTGACAGCCAATGGATTGGCGGTTGCAATATCAATATGATTACGATGACGAACGATGAGGTGATATGCCGCATTTGCATCGAGACTATTGAAAGTCGCTCCTGCTGTTCCTGCCACATCCATCACCATTCCATCGGAACGTAGCCAACAAGCTTTGCTTTGTAAGACATTGTAATCAGCATCTCTCAATTCGATTAATATCCAATCGACCATATCACTAGGAATACTTGTCAATGCTTCAGTTCCTGCATAGTTATAAGGAGCAGCCTGATAAGGTTGATTTAATTCGATGAGGTTCTTGGTAGCTAAAATAGTACGCATCATTCCCATACTCATATCGTATGCTCCTTCGAGCTGTATTTGTAATTGTATGACACCTTGGTTTAAGAAGTCAAAACTCTCTGAACTGGTACAAAAACCATTGCTTACTTCTAAGGTATAAACTCCATCTTGAGTAGGACTATAAGAAGCACTTTCTGCTCCTACTATTAAATCATCCCCGTAGTACCATTGGTAAGTAGTATAAGTTCCATCTGTTTGTAAAGCTTCATCTACAAGCGCAATACTCGGCACACTCGGATCTTCATGAATGGTTACTTCTTCTTCTATCACAAAGCCATTGTAAGTATAGCTGATCGTATAGGTTCCGACTCCAATATCAGCAGGTATAAATTCGCTGATGGGGTCATCATTCAAGAATAAGGAACCACCTGCTGGATTCAATTCGATATTGGTACTCGTTGCCGATATACAATAATCCGTTTCTAGATTTAAAATAGCTACGGCTACTAGTTCAAAGGCATAACTAGCAGAGATAGTACTACAAGTACCATTTGTTACTTCTATTGTATAATCTCCATCTGCATTTGGGGAATAACTCGCTGTAGTTGCTCCACTAATTGGATTGCCATTAAAGTACCATTGGTACGTATCGAAGGTGCCAGCGATAGAAAGCACACCTGCCGATTCGCTAATGGTACCTGGCATAGGCATAGCATCAACCGTTACTGTTTCATTGACTGATTGTCCATTGTATGTATAGGTCAAAATATAAGTTCCTGCTCCTAAGCTCGAAGGATCAAAGCTGGCTACAGCGTCTCCATCTACATATAATTGTCCTCCTGCGGGACTTAGATTAATACCCGTACTTGTTTCACTTTCACAATAATTACTTTCTACATCCAATATCTGTACAACTACAAATTCAAAAGCATAAGCAGCAGTAGTCGCACTACAAATACCGCTCGTTACTTCTATTGTATAATCGCCATCAGCTGTTGGTGCGTGACTCGCTGTAGTTGCTCCACTAATTGGATTGCCATTAAAGTACCATTGGTACGTATCGAAGGTGCCAGCGATAGAAAGCACACCTGCCGATTCGCTAATGGTACCTGGCATAGGCATAGCATCAACCGTTACTGTTTCATTGACTGATTGTCCATTGTATGTATAGGTCAAAATATAAGTTCCTGCTCCTAAGCTCGAAGGATCAAAGCTGGCTACAGCGTCTCCATCTACATATAATTGTCCTCCTGCGGGACTTAGATTAATACCCGTACTCGTTTCACTTTCACAATAATTACTTTCTACATCCAGTATTTGAACAACTACTAATTCGTAAGCATAAACACCAGATACATCACTACAATATCCACTAGCAATTTCTACTTGGTAATCGCCATCCACGGTTGGCGTATACGTAGCCCCAATAGCCCCACTAATCGGATTCCCATCCAAATACCATTGGTAGCTATCGTAGGTACTAGGTACTGATAAAGTTCCACCACTTTCGGTGATACTTGGAAGCGTAGGCAAAGCATCTACTGTTACTGTGACATTATCCGAACTACTTGCATAGGTATAGGTGAGTGTATGCATTCCAGGCCCCGCAGCCGATGGATCAAATGTATTGGCACTTACTCCTGTTCCGCTAAGCGTCCCTCCAGCAGGTATCAATTGCAAACTACTAGTTGTTTCTGTTTCACAATATCCTTCTACTAAATTGGTAATACTGGCGGCTGGTGGATTGGGTAATCCTTCTGTATATTGTAGAATGGTAATCATCATTTCATTGGTACTCTGCAAACCAAAGGTGACCAAACTATTAGATGAATTATAATAACTCGCTTCTTGAATTAAGCCTTGTCCAGCGGGTAGCTGATAAAAAGGATCGAAATAACGAATGGGTTGATGTTCCCAATCATAATAACCCTGATTAAAATCGTCTGTATAATTATAAAAGCCCTCATACAACTGCTCTCCTTTACTGTTTCCTTCCTTAACATACACATCGAAATCAGTTCCATATTGATGAGTATGAGAGGTCATCATCCATATAAACCAATCTTGGTTGTTGTTGATATTTCCAGAAAAGTTAGAGGTTTGATTAGGAGGTAAAAAGAGGCTAGTATATAAAAACAACTCCGACTTCATTTCATATTCTGCTGTTCCCGTAGCTTGGGTATACACATTCATATAAACATCCGTAGGAGCAGGTCCTATATTACTATAATTAGGGACGTGGTAATTTAAATCTAATATGGTATTTTCATCCCAAAAGAAAGCCGTTCCAGCAGGTAGCTCAATGTTATCATCATACTGCCAAACAGCGACTAAGTCTTCATTACTATCGGTAAAAGGATTATTAAACAAGGAAATATCGCGCAGTCCTTCATCATAATTACTAGCATCCGAGCGATCCAGTTTATACAAGATATAGTGATGCGACAAATCACTCATTTTCACATCTACTCGACTAATTTCTGTGGCTCCTGTCAATTGAGGATCATATTTCATCATAAACTCATCCTCTTGTCCAGGCGGAATAAAGATAGGTCCCATATGTACTTGAAATCCTTGCCCAGGAGCAGGCGGTGCAGGACGTGTCACCGGAGGTACTCCCCCATCTATATAATATTCATCAATTACTGCCTCATCAACGACTTCACCTGTTGATGGTGATCCCATAATAATCCATTGTCGAACCATTTCGACTTCAATATCCGTCAATCCTGCGTGATTTGGATCTGTAGGAGCTACAGCTCCATCTTCCGCATCAATCAACCCATTATTTAATTTGAGTAAGAAATGACTACGATACGGATAACCAGGCGATACTCGTTTATGTCCATCACTCATCGCTCCACCATCGGAAGGATCAACATTGACAATAGCATTATACAAATCGGTATGCGTACCACTCAAATCAAGCCCTGCTGCTGCCGAGGCGTCATGACAACCAGCAACTGCACAACCATTGGTTTGTACAATTTGATGCACTCGCTCAAGCGTAGAAATAGCAAAACTGAAAGTGGAAAAAAAACAAATCAGTAGTAGGGAAAGGGTAATGTGTTTCATCATAATTATTTTTCTTTCCCTAAAGATAATCATTTATTTTTCTTTACTTATATGTAAAGGGCACCAAATCCTCAATATAAACCGATTGATTAGAATGATAGTTTTTCATATGCTTAAAATTTAGTTAGTCTACAAAATACATTGAGTGCAAATTATCATATTACAAGGATACTTCTTTACTCGTATTAACTAAACTTTTATCTGCCAATGGGAATAATGCTACTGCGAATGCGCTTCAAACAAGGCAAAAAAGCACTTCATAGGCAAAAAACAAGCACTCGTTTACAAAAACCATTTTTTTGTTTACAAATTCAAGCATTACACTTTTATTTTCTGGGCGTATCCAAGCCGCAATATGCCTACCCACTTGTTCATGCGATAACGCATGAATCGGCAGACGCTTATACTGCGGCTTGGTCGGGCTATCCGTTTGTAGTTGGCTCATAGAAAACATATTCGGCTAGGTTGCCTAGCAGTGTCTTCCTCCGTCAGCCCTGCTAGGCAAAGCCTCATTATGTTTCTATTTCTCCAAGCTACCACTATTATCCCTTACGCAAAAGTCCATGATTGGGTGATTTGCGTCCAACCCTCAATCTTTCTTCGTTGAATGATAGACTCTAAATGATTTGACCACTTCATTATCCTCATCAATAATACTCAACTCCACGTATTCATCTTTTTCGATGCGTACTTTTCCAAATCCGTTTTTTATATTTTTACTTCCTAGTCCGTTCCCTCCCTGATTCCAAACCTTCTTTTTCAGCCGATATTTTAGGGTCATCATACCTATTAGTTTGACATATTTAGCAGCATGGGTTTTGCCCACACTTAAGCCACTCGTATTTAATTCAGGTAATCCAGCATTTTTGCCATCATCCATTACATTGTGGTGGGTATCACCACTTATCACAATTACATCTTTGATATTTTCTTGCTCCAAGAAAGCATAAAAATCAGCCATTTCATGTGGGAAGCCTGCCCAATAATTGGAATAGCCTGCCGCCATTTTAAAGGCACTATATCCTTTTGCCGAAAAGCGTTGTAAACTCACTCCTGCATGAATGAGTTTGACCATGTTTTTATTCAAGGGCACTCCACTTACAATAAACTTCCAATCGGCAGTTGAATTTTTAAGTCCTTCTTTGAGCCAATCCAATTGCTTTTCACCAAATAGCTGGTGTTCGGGCTTGGGTCTAAATCGCCATCTTCCGCGTTTGTTTTGCTCGAATAATGCTTGTGTTGGCTGTGGGCGAGAGGAACAACGATCTAGGACAAAAAACTCCGCATTGCCCATCTTGAAAGAGTGATGAATGGCTTCGGCGGTATCGGGCATTTCGTAGTGGGGAAAAAACTCACAATAGCCTTTTACAGCATTGCGATGCCAAGCGTAGGGGAAAGTATCTACCGTAAAATAGTTTTGGGTACGCATCATTCCTTTTCGCTCAAAACCAGAGCCACTCGAATGAAAACGTCCGCTATCATTGTTGACATGATCGTGGTCATCAAAGACATAATTGATGGGAAGTTGGGTAAGCATTTCTTTCATTATATTTTCATTGTATCTAATATTGTAAGCTTCCGCAACTTTGGTATAATCACTCGTATAGTCATCCCCTAACTTTACATCGGGATAGGCATAATCACCAAGATGCATAAAGAAGAGTGGATCATGTTTGGGCATCACCTCGAATACTTTCATGTTATCTGTTTCTTGGCAGGAACCAGTAACAAAGGTATAGGTGCCTTTCTCCCCTACTTTGGGAAATGTTTTGAAGTTGCCTGCTAATTGCTGATCTGTGGTGCTGACATTAAATTTGTAATCTTGATAAGGCTCTAAATTGCTTATTTCAAATGCTACAAATCCATTGCTGCGTATTTCTTTTTCTACTTGTATCTCTTCTTTCCCATTTTCTACTAATAATTTGACTTCTCCTTTACCCGATATTTGCACGATAATAGTGGCTGAATGGTCGGTAACAGCTCCTATGATTGGACCTGAAATGATGTTTTGTGCTGCTAAAGAAAAGCTAAAAAAGAAAAGGTATAAACTAAATATAAATCGCATAATTGATTATTACTAGTGGCAGAAGGAACAAAGATATGTAATAATTGACGATAGAACGAAAAATGGTGCGAAGTGCGAAGTGCGAGGAAAAAACGTTCATTGTTGATCATCAAGTCGTCTATTTTTTTGTATATTTATAAAATCATATACTCGGAAGGAATATGGGAAGATTTTCTTAATCTTAAAGATATTCAGATGAAAACCTATCTTATTACTTATCTACTTCTTTTTTTTAGTTTTTACTCCTACTCGCAAACGCAAGATTGGAAAGTTTATAATACAGAAACCTCGGCTATTCCTAGCAACTTTGTTAATGATATGTGTTATGATGAAGCAGCAGATGCCTTCTGGTTAGCAACTATTGGTGAAGGGCTTGTTCATTGGGACAAAGGTGACAAATGGACGGCCTATAATACCCAAAATTCAAAGATTCCTAATGATTCTATTTTCTATGTGATGCAAACAAAGGATCAACAAAATATGTGGGTTGCCACTTTTGGCGGTGGACTCGTTCATATTGATTCTAAGAAAAACATGCAGGTATATGATCGCGAAAACTCCGATTTACCTTCTAATTTTGTTACGCGCATTGTAGAAGATAATCAAGGTAATTTGTGGATTACGACTTTAGAGTTTATGTCGGTTATGGTGGATAATGTCGAGAATGGAGGTATCGTAAAAATTGATAAAACGGGTAATTGGACGGTATTTAATAAAGAGAACTCTCCCCTACCCACCAATAATGTATTTTCTTTGGCTGTTGACCAAAACGATCATGTTTGGGTGGGTACTATCAATGCAGCAAGTCCTACCGAAATCCTAGAAGATGGTGCTGGATTAGTGCGTATTCCACCAGAAGGAGAATGGGAAATTTATAATACCGAGAACTCGCTAATTCCTAGTAATAATATTATGGATATAATTATTGATGACTCTAATTCACTATGGTTTGGCGATTTACATGGTAATCTTACTTTATTTTGTCCGTATGAAACGAATCCCGTTTATGATTTTATGCAGCATTTTTTGGATGGGCAAGATGGCTGGTTAACTTTAAAAAACGAACTATTATTTAATAATCAGATTTTATGTTTAGCAACCAATAGGGAACAAAATGCTATCTATCTAGGAGTTGGTCCACCTGACTTGCTTTGTTTTCCAATTATAAATCCTACTGCCCCACCTCCATCAGGAATTTTTTACTTCACACCTCAAATGGATCAAGGAAACTTTAGTACAGAAGATCATCCCATCGCTGATTTTCCAGTGAATGATATTTTTGTCGATATGAATAATCAAGCGTGGATTGCTACTCAGGGTGGTGGTATTGCTCATTCTGTAAATTCAACTTCTAGTCCCACATTTGACTCTACCACTATTTCTTTGCATATTTATCCGAACCCTGTACAAGAACAGTTACAAATGGAAGTAACACTTCCTGCTCATCAATTGGTAGAAGTGCGTCTGTATGATATTCAAGGACGTGTTTGTGTGCAGCAGTCATGGCAGCATTTACAATCGGGCGTACAGCCATTAAGTGTTCCTTTGTCTACTGATGTCCATGCAGGTAGTTATGTTTTGGAATTGTTGATAGATGGCGAGCAAGTGAAGGTGGAGAAATTGGTGAAGGAATGATACTAAAAAAGGCAACAAACATAATGTTTGCTGCCCTATCAATTTAGGCACAATAATGATACTTTAATTAGCAATATCAAATACGCATGAGGACCTAACCCATGATATTGTGTACCTCTATTAATTTATAAATTTGTTCGTTACACAATAGTTACTTCTTTGCGATCTGAAGGATCGAGTGCAGTTCCCTTTACATCAATCTCTGCTTCTACGAAATAAGCAGACTTTTCATTGTTAGCAAACTTGGCTAACTTACCTAAACCGCCTAAAGCTCCATCTTTCTC
>JAHDHP010000005.1:33554-36015 GCA_020631245.1 Bacteroidota bacterium
CCAATTCCTAAGAAATTTTTAACTTTTGCAAAAAATGACATTGTAATTATTTTATGGTAATATGAATAAAATTCCCTATTGCTTATTCTTAAATAAGCATAAATAGACTTGAATTACGAACACATTTAAATATAAAGGGAATGCTATATACACAATAAGGAGGGAGATAAGGTATAGCTTATCTTACGAATGTAACACAAAAAAGATGCTAAACATTCCAACTATTTATCATTTTTCAAAAAAAAGAGATGTCCCATTGGAACATCTCTTTTTTTTCCTAGTAATTTGATTGATTTAACCAACTTTTATATCGCTTAATACTTCTTGGAGTGCTTTACTTACTAGGTCGATATTTTCTTGACGAGAGGAATGTCCCATCAAACCAATGCGCCAGAGCTTGCCTGCTCCTGGGCCAAGACCTCCACCAATTTCGAGGCTGTAGTCTTGTAACAAACGACTACGAACTTGCCCATCATTTACTCCTTCAGGAATAACCATTGCATTGAGCTGTGGTAAACGGTATGCTTCATCTACAAAGAAATTGAGTCCTAATGGCTCTAGGGCATCTTTTAGTTTCAAGTGATTTTCATGGTGTCGTTTCCAGCTATTTTCGATGCCTTCTTCTTGGATCATTACGAGTGATTCGTGTAACCCGTACAGCGAATTGATCGGCGCGGTGTGATGATAAGCACGCTTTGCACCACTCCCCCAATAATCCATCACGAGGGTTAAATCTAAAAACCAGCTTTGTACTTGTGTCTTTCTATTTTTGATGGCCTCAACGGCACGTGGGCCAAAGCTGACAGGCGAAAGTCCAGGGGTGCAAGAAAGGCATTTTTGACTTCCTGAATAGATAGCGTCAATCCCCCATTCATCTACAAGGACAGGAATTCCTCCGAGAGAGGTAACAGCATCTACAATGGTTAAGGCTCCATATTGATGAGCTAATTTTACTAATGCTTCTGCATCAGAACGCACTCCTGTTGATGTTTCTGCATGAACAAAGCCTAAGACTTTTGCATCGGGATGAACTTTGAATGCTTCTTCTACTTTTTGTAGATCGGCAGGTTTTCCCCATTCATCATCAATGACAATAGCCGTACCTCCGCAACGCTCTACATTGCTAATCATACGCCCTCCGAACACTCCATTTCGACAAACAATGACTTTATCTCCTGGCTCTACTAGGTTAACGACACACATTTCCATACCCGCCATCCCTGGTCCACTAACGGCCATGGTTATATCGTTTTTGGTTTGGAAAAGGTAGCGCAGTAGTTCTTTGACCTCATCCATCATGATGACAAATTGAGGATCAAGATGCCCAATAGTAGGACGTGCCATTGCGTCTAATACGCGTTGGGGTACATCGGATGGCCCAGGACCCAAAAGGGTACGTTTAGGAGGGTTGAATGAAGTAATTGCCATATTAAAAATAGAAGTTTGTAATTAATAAAAAATGAACGATTCATTACAGTTCACTGACACCGCTACTCTCGATCCATTCTTTGGCTTTGTTGATATAAAAAGCCTTTGCAAACTCGTACCATTCTTGTTGCAAATTGTGTTTAAATACTACTTCTTTGAAACGAGCGGTGGGGCGTTTACGATCTAAAGCTTCGAATAGCGTACTTCCCAATGCGTCCTCCTTTTCTTGCACACTGGCAGCAAAGTTGTCAATTAGGTTGTAAACTTCATAAGACGGGAGGGCATCAATGGTGATGTAATTACCTGGATTTGCTTCTAACTCTTCCCAATCATCCGCATACCACTCACTATCTTTGTGTAAGCTAATCACCTGCATATCATCCAATTTGAGGAAATGAGACATTCCAAAAGTTTGGAGGGCAAAGGCGATATCTTCTATTATTTCATGACGAATCATGGAACAGTCTTTCATGACTATTATTGTTTTACACAAGTAAAGAAGAATAAATAACTAGTACCATACTACTGACTATCTTGTCGATATACTGCGTTGTAAAGCCTCGCTGATGCGCTGCATCGCCTACGTTTTACGCCTTGTCTATCAAAAAGATAGTTTCGTATTTTGGCACAACTTATTTTTTCATCTTTACTAAATTGATTGAATACGATAGCAGGGGCTACATTATAAGCATTGTAACATAAGTTAGAAACACTCGTACAAACGCAAAGAATATGCCCAAAATACTTGCAAATATACAATAAGATGACAGACTTTATAGGAACTATTTAAGTAAATTAAACGTGAGGTGAAAAATGATTTACAATTGAACGATTAGAAGGAGACAGGTTTCAGGAGTCAGGAGTCAGATTTATTGAGCGAGGTGCGAAGTGCGAGGTGAGATGAAAAACGTGCAACGATTAGAAGGAGACAGGTTTCAGGAGTCAGGAGTCAGCTTTTTTTAGTCCATAGCAATCGGTCGATAGTCGATAGAAAGTATAGTAATTCTAGAAAATATCGTTGTCCAAACTTTAG
>JAHDHP010000267.1 GCA_020631245.1 Bacteroidota bacterium
GGTTTTTAATGAGGGATTGAGCGAATTAGTGAATGAAGCGTAACACCTATTCAATCATTCAGTCATTCGCTCATCCAGTCATTGTCTCGCGTGAGGGATAGCAGTGGTAGCTTGCCGTAGAGACGTTGCGTGCAACGTCTGTACAGAAAGGTAGTGAGGCTTTTGCTGGCAGGGCTGACGAAGGAAGACACTGCCAGCAAATATAGCCGAACACCTTTTCTGCAAGGCAACTACAAACGGATAGCCCGACCAAGCCGCAGTGCTGCCATTGTTTGTTCGTTTCATGCGAGGAGGCATGTGTATCCTTAATATTTATGCGAAGACGCTTAAACGGGCAAAATACAGGACGCATGAACGAGCAAGGCAGTGGCAGTATTGCGGCTTGGGCACGCCCAAAAATGAAGTAATTTCCTTATTTCTCATCGAAATTAGATTTTTTTTGTTATAAATTAGGTGTTGAGCGGGAAAAAAGGGTGAGTTATATGTCATATTTATAGAGACTTCCTACTATGTTTCAAAAAGATTTTATTCTACGGATGATTCAGGAGATGGTGGAATTGCTTGGTATTGTTCTTGGTTTGATAAAACGAAAGCGATATGGTGAGGCAATGGAATTGACGGATGAGGCGTTGAAAGAACGATTTGGCTTGGATGTGGATTGGTTGTTGGAGGCGTCGGATGAGGAGATTCAATCGGCGATGTTTGTAGATGGGGTATTGGATGAGGAAAAGTGGAAGTATACGGCAGAATTACTGCATTTGAAAGGCATGATTTATGAGTTGATAGAGGATCAGGAGGCTTATTATAAAGTGAAGCATCGGCAGTTGTTGCTTTTGTTGACCTTGTATAAGTATCAACGAGGGACTTTTTCGTTTGAGTTGATTCACAATATTGAAGCGACGACGAGTTTGTTTGAGCGATCTTCTTTATCGGCTGCGATTTTAGTGTATTTATTGCATTATTACGAAGATCAATTGCATTTTGATAAGGCTGAAAATGTCTTGTTTGAACTGTGGGAAAGGGAGGTGGATAAGGCGGGGCTTCGCAAATTGGGTGTTGCTTTTTATGAGCGTTTGCTGAAAAAAAAGGAGCCGGAATTGGAACGTGGGAAATTGCCTTTGGCGGAAGTGAAGCAGGGCTTTGCCGATTTTGAGAAGTTATTTTTACATTAGTCATTTACACATATAAACCTATGTTAGATCATATAAACCTGTTTCGGGTTCTGTTTTTTGATATTGAAACAGTGCCAATGGCAGCCTCTTATGAAGAATTGGATGAGGAGATGCAGTTGTTATGGAAATATAGAACGGATCGCTTTAAGCCTGATGATATTAGTGATGCTGATTACTTTTTTAAGAAGGCGGGTGTGTATGCTGAGTTTGGGAAAGTTGTTTGTATTTCGGCGGGTTATTTTACTCGTCCCAAACCCGAAGAAGAGATTCCTTTGCAGTTTCGTATAAAATCGTTTTATGGGGATGAGGAGAAAGAAGTATTGACTCCTTTTCTAGAATTGTTGATGCAGTATTTTCATGTGCCTACTCGTTCTTTTTTATGTGGACATAACATTACAGAATTCGATGTTCCGTTTATTTGTAGGCGTTCTGTGATTCATGGTTTACAGCTTCCTAAGTTGCTAAATGTAAATGATCTCAAACCGTGGGAACATCCTTTTATTGATACGATGCGTTTGTGGAAGTTTGGAGATTATAAGAATTATACGTCTCTACGCCTACTTACTAAGCTGATGGGGGTTCCTTCTCCTAAGAATGATATGGAGGGTAGTAAGGTGGCGGGTGTTTATTGGCAGGAGCAAGATTTGGCACGCATTCATCAATATTGTCAGCAGGATGTATTGGCTTTGGCACAGTTGCTTCTTCGTTTTAGGGGAGAGGACTTGTTGAGTGAGGAGCAGGTGGTGACGGTTGAGGGAATGAGGGATTGAGGGATTGAGGGATTGAGGGATAGTGCAAATTCGAAGGAATCAACGTTATCTCCAACTAAAAATCGAATTTTCTATGGACTATCGGCTGAATGCTATGGACTTCTAAAACTTTTTTCTTCCGATTTCTTACAAAATCACTTCAATAGTACTATTTTAGCAACAATCGAAGAATAGCTTCCTCATTTTAAATTGGAGCTTAAGTCATATGCTTCGTTGAAAAGCCTCGCCGATACGATGCATCGTCTATGTTTTTCGCCTTGCCTATAACTAAATCTCTTCTTTAAAATAACAAATTTATTCTTTGACTGTTGCTTCGCAACAATCGGTTATAAACTCAAAAAAGCAACATAAGTGGCATTAATTAAATCAATTTCGGGTATTAGAGGAACCATTGGAGGTATTGTAGGCGAAGCCTTGACCCCATTGGATGTAGTAAAATTTACGGCTGCTTATGGCACTTGGATACGCCGTAGAGGAGCTGCCAAGAAGGTAGTAGTGGGACGCGATGGACGTATTTCGGGAGAAATGGTTCAACGCTTGGTTATAGCTACTTTGCAGAGTGTAGGTTTGGATGTGGTGAGTTTGGATTTGGCTACGACTCCGACAGTGGAAATGGCTGTGCCTGTAGAAGAAGCAGGTGGTGGTATTATTTTGTCGGCTAGTCATAATCCCAAACAGTGGAATGCCTTAAAATTGTTGAATGAATTGGGAGAGTTTATTAGTGCGGCTGATGGACAGACGATTTTGGATTTGGCAGAGATGGAAGATTTTGATTTTTGTGAAGTAGATGAGTTAGGTAGCCATACAAATAAAGAGGATTATCTTCAGTATCATATCGATAAGATTTTAGAGTTGGATCTGGTGGATCGGGATGCGATTGCTGCTCGTGGTTTTAAGATATTGGTTGATGGAATTAACTCGGTCGGAGGGTTTGCTATTCCTGCCTTGTTGAAAGCATTGGGTGTAGAGACTGTTTTTTGTGTGAATGAGGAACCTACGGGTCGCTTTGCTCATAACCCAGAACCATTACCTCAAAATCTAATTAGCATTTCTAATGAGGTGGTACGCCAAGAAATGGACTTGGGAATTATTGTAGATCCAGATGCGGATCGTCTTTGTTTTATTAATGAGGATGGAAGCATGTTTGGCGAGGAATATACCTTGGTGGCTGTTGCTGATTATATTTTGAAACACAAACCTGGAAATACAGTTTCTAATTTGTCATCTACCAAGGCATTGGAAGAATTGACTAAAAAGTCAGGTAATCAATATTTTGCCTCGGCTGTTGGGGAAGTGAATGTAGTTGCGAAGATGAAAATGCATGATGCGATTATTGGAGGAGAAGGAAATGGGGGTATTATATATCCTGAATTACATTATGGACGTGATGCTTTAGTTGGTGTTGCCTTATTTTTATCTCACTTGGCGCATTTTGGTAAATCTTGTTCGTTCTTACGTAGTACCTACCCTTCTTATCATTTGTCGAAACACAAAATTGAACTAACTCCCGATATTGATGTAGAACAGATTTTGGGTCAACTAAAAGAAAAATATCGCAATCAGCCGATTAATACAATAGATGGTGTATATATTGAGTTTGAAGATGATTGGATTCATTTAAGAAAATCCAACACAGAGCCTATTATTCGGATATATGCAGAAAGTAATAGTGAGGTTACTGCTCAAGCTATGGTTCGTCAAATTCAGGAGGATATAAGATCGTTTATTTTTTAACATAACAAATAGACACAAAAGGCAAAAAATCAGATCAAGTTAAAGACTTTTTTATATTTTTTTGTTCAACTAATACTAGGCGTAATAAACAAAAGTCTTAAACAAGATTTTTGTTTACTACGCTTTTTTTTATGCAAAAAATAAGATGCCACACAATTCGTTCACATAAAAGTAAAAACACATTTGATATACACTTGACTGATTACAAATAAATTATCTATAATTTTATTATTTTTTTATTGGTTTTCAGCTTCTTATCCATATATATTCACTTGCTTAACGTAATTTAGTTATATTTATCAAACAATTTTTGTTGTATTCTAAACAAAAAGGTAAATTTTATTTGCATTTTTTGTTATTTTTGATTGCTTTTCAGCTAGTACTCAGTCAAGATAAAATTGACAACTGATTTTGACGATTTTTGCTCCCTGATTTTGTTGCAAAGCCTCGCCGTAGCTTTGGCTATGCCTGCGTTTTGCGCCTCATCAGAAACCAAAACTCATTCCAAATCAATTCGTCATTTTAACCTTGACAGAGTACTAGATACATTTCTATATAGCCTAGACATTTAATTTAATGATTTACATTTATTCCATTTATTCTTTACAAAAATGAGAAAAATAGTAGCTATAGGTGGAGGGAACCTGCTACAGAAAGAAACACTACTCATTGACCAACAAATTGTACAGTTAACTCATAAACGGCAACCTCGTATTTTGTTTATCCCTACCGCATCAGGTGATGATCCAAAATATGTTGAAGGATTTAAACAAATCTATCAAAATAACTTAGGTTGTAAAGTAGATCAGTTATTGATGGTACACCAAGAACCCAATCATGAGGAAATGAAGACCAAAATTCTTTCAGCAGATGTTATTTATGTAGGTGGTGGAAATACACTAATGATGATGCGTAAATGGCGTTTTTACAAAGTTCCTTCTTTATTAATTCAAGCATTACAAAAAGGCACCATTCTTTCTGGTATAAGTGCTGGTGCATTGTGTTGGTTTGCATATGGTCATAGTGATTCTATGGCCTATTATCAAGAAGAAAAACGACAAGAGGAGTGGAATTATATTCGAGTTAGATGTTTGGGCTTTGTTGATCGTATTACTATCTCTACCCACTATCAACAAAGCTTAGGTGCTGAGAGCTTTAAAAATATGATTCACAAAATAGGAGGTATAGGGATTGCGTTAGAGGATAATAGTGCCATATTCATCCAAGATAATCAATTTCGTATTATACGCTCTCAAGCAGGAGCAAAAGTATATAAACTCATCAAACAACGGGCAAAAGTGGTCGTAAAAGAACTCCCTGTTACAGATAATTGGATTGATATGAGCTATTTGTTGAGTAAGTTTGTTTAAATTTACTTGATTTCTTCATTCTCTCTAACCAACTGACTGATTAAGCCTATGTTTAAGCAAGTAATAGGAGTTAGCTCTTTATTGTTTTTATGTCTATTTTTGTGCTACGCTTGTGGCAATAGTTCATCACCTACTAATGACAACACTTCTTCTGACTCTAATACCCCTCATCAATCAACGACTGAAAGTACCTTGCAAACTCCTAAAAAACTTACCGAAGGCAGATGGCGCGCTATTCTTAAGCTTAGCCCAGAACTCGAACTTCCCTTTAACTTCGATATTAGTCGCAAAGGCGATGCTTACGAAATGAGCATTATTAATGGTAAGGAAGCTATTGTTGTAAAAGAAATCGATATAACAGGTGATTCGATCTTTATTCAGCTTCCTGTATTCAACTCTGTAATTAAGGGAAAATTTGCGGATCATATCCTCCTCGGAGCTTGGCATAATTATGCTAAAAATAAAGATTACCAAATCGAATTGGTCGCGTCTCCTAATCAAGAAGAACGATTTAATATGAAGGGAGCAGGGGAACCTGCTAATGTGGACGGGAAATGGGAAGTGATGTTTATCACCGATGATAAATCGAGTAAAACAGATGCTGTTGGAGAATTCAAACAGGAAGGAGATAAACTCACAGGGACTTTTTTAACGCCTACTGGCGATTATCGTTTCTTAGAAGGAAAGGTGGTTGATGATGAGATGTGGCTCTCTTGTTTTGATGGGGCACATGCTTTTTTATTTCATGGTCGAATTGGAGAAGAGAATATCATGGGTGAATTTTGGTCGGGTAATCACTGGCATGAAAACTGGATTGCTTACCGTAATGAAGCTCCATTAATGCCTGATCCTGATACCTTGACCTATCTCAAAAAAGGCTTTGACCGCGTGTTCTTTAGCTTTCCTAATCTCAAAGGGGAAAGCATTACTCTCAATCATTCCAAATACCAAGATAAAGTAGTATTACTTCAAATACTAGGTACTTGGTGTCCTAATTGTATGGATGAGACACAACTATATGCCGATTATTATAAAAAGCATAAAGATAAAGGATTGGAAATTGTCGGATTGGCTTTTGAAACGAGTGCTATTTTAGCGGAAGCTCGCCCCACCTTGGAACGATATATCAAGCACTTTGATATTGAATACGATATTTTATTGGCAGGGAAAGCGAGTAAAAAAGTAGCTTCAGAGGCTTTGCCGATGTTGAATAAAGTGATTTCTTTTCCAACAACTATTTTTATTGATAAGAAAGGAAAGGTTCGAAAAATCCATACAGGTTTTGCGGGTCCTGCAACCTCTAAGTATGAGGAGTTTGTAGAGGAATTTGATGGCTTTGTGCAGGGGTTGTTGGAGGAGTGACAATGCCGT
>JAHDHP010000268.1 GCA_020631245.1 Bacteroidota bacterium
CCATCATTACAGGCTTGACCTGGGTTAGCTCCATTTGGGCAAGGGTCGGTACAATCTACTGCTCCATCACCATCCATATCCACATCTGATTGTCCACAACCACAAATACCAGGAGTTATTTTATTAGGATCAGTTGGACAAGCATCTTGGTTATCGCAAGTGCCATCATTATCTTGATCTCCATCTACATTAAACATAGCTCCTGTTACATCCAATGCAGCACAAATACTTCCTCCACCTTGTACAAGTAAGGCATTTACATCAAAACCAGTTGTTACACCAGGCTGAATAATAGAAAGGTCAAGCGTATTTGAGTCATATATCAACATATGGATGGTATACTTACCAGGAGTAGAGACAATAAAAGAAGGAAGGTTATTCGTTTGTTGAATAACTAAACCCTCTCCAGAGGTAAGTACAAAGAGTCCTGAAAATCCAGCAGGGATATCCATATCTCCATTGATCATTGCCATTAAGTGAACATCTCCACCACTTGTGCAATAGTTACCCGCTTTAGGGCTAAGAGATGAAGCTTTAGGTTGTATTACTCTTTTAGCAATTACGTTTGATTCACCAGTATATTCTTCACATCCTATTCTTCTTGCACAACGCACATAATAAGTCGTTTGAGAAATTATACCTGGATCATAATTGGGGGAGTTAGAGTTAGGGATTTCTGACCACTGATCTGCATTTTGTGTTGTATAGATACTAGTCGTAGTACTTTGTAGCCAAATATACTCCATAACTCCTGTACCTCCTCTTGGTAAGGCAGTACTTAAAATAGCTGCTGGATCGAAGTTTGATCCACAACCATTTTCATCAGATGAGATTAATCCACCGTAAGTTACATTATCGCAATTAGGCAGAATATCACCACCAGAAGTACAGACAATACCAGCAATTAGATTTCCAACTGCTCCATTAACTGCTTGATCATTCAATGTACCACTAAGGCTCATACTGCCTGAGTAACCATTGCCGTCATTTGAATGTGCATTTGTTCCTAATTGAAAACCAGTTTGGTAATCACTAGGAAAATGGCTGACAGTAAGTTCTCCTGAAAGTTCTCCCGTTCCAGTAAAAGAACCACTTTGTAGTTCCCAATACTTCCAACTGGTATAATCGTTAGGAGAAGCACTAGCAGGACTAAAAGTACGTCCTAAAGCACTCCAATCGTTCCAATCTCTTGAATTTGAAAGAGTAAATTGGACTTGAAGTTGTTTGTTGGGATCATTTCCCCATTGTAAAATACCACTAAAGGTCGCAGTATTACCATCTAGAATTACATTGATTCCTGTGCCAGAAGGACGCCAATGAGTTGTAGCATGTCCTCCAAATAAAGCAGTAGGTAATCCGTTTACATTAAGGACATGAGGTCCTTGATTAACTAAAGGGTCATTAGCTACATTACGTAGATAACAGTTTTGGGTTTGTGCTTGTAACTGACCAAGGCAACAAACGAATAACAATGACATCATCATTGTCATTTTTCCCCATTGAAATTGTAACTTATTGGACTTAGATTGCCAATAAGCCATCATTTTGGGAACATTTTTTTTGTAATGGCTTAGCATAGGTAGTTTTTTGTGATTAAAAAAATACACATAACAAGCCCTCCTGTCTTTGCAGTAAAGACATAGAAAGGACAGGCAATGCTACTGAGCATTGATAATTAGTAACTTATACATTTATTACGATCATACTGGAAAGTAGAGTTGAAAAGGAATTTCACTCTAGTGTGCTGTAGGCTAGGTCAAATTAGATTTAGAGACTGTATTGATATGGTGATTAGGCTTAGAAAATATTGACATTTACTATTCTAATCATTGAATCAAGACAAAAACTCATAGGGTTTCACAAGTATGTCGTGCTGATAGGGGGGCATTTTTAAATAAACTAAATGGGTTAAAACATCAGATTTAGGTATAAAATTAAGTATAATAACGGAGAGATACCAACATACAATGACTTTTGCATGACAAAAAATAACGCTAATTATGTAACATTACTTAACGAGTATTTAACTATTCGAATCATTTAATTATGAAATTCATTTCTACTATTTGCTTTTCTTTGTATTTAAAAGATTTATAAAACATGAAAAAGCCGAATTCGTTTTCTCATTAGCTTTTTCCGCGATACAAACTCTTATAATCTAGACTAAAAGCTTGACTACATTATTTTTCCCTTAACAAAGCTCCTCCATTCAAGGATCAATATATTTTTCTACTCATACATTACAAACAAGTGAACTTTCTTTCATTTCTGTTCCATTCGAAAAATATTTACGCTTACTTCACATTATTACATAAAATTGACAAAGCACACAATCATATATAAAAAAAAGAAAATCAAAAATATATACATAAAAATAAAACTACTACAACATACAAGAAGTAATAGTATCAAAAAAAGCATGATAATTTGAAAAAAATTTAATAAGTATCTTTTATTATTATTAAAGAAAGTGTAAATTTAGGTAAGTTTAGCAAATGGGGTTTATATCTTCTGATTAGTGTAGATAACTACACTGTCATCAGCCCGCAATTTAGCGGGCTTTTTTTTGCCCCAAACTCAAATTAATTTTCAATCCTTGTTTTCGTTTATACGTTTCAAAAAATTCGGTATTCCTTTCTATTATTTTCCTTTTACTTTCTGTATAAAATAGAACACAATAAATACATGATTTTGTAGTTAAGTAAGTCATAGTATAATCTATTTATATTGTGTTTTTGATCTTTTCTCTATTCTGAGTGTATTAGTAAAGAGGAAAGAATGTTATACTCGTCAAATCTTAATATTCCCATTGATTACACACCCGTCTACATAAACCATACGAATTCATTACAAAAAGAATAGCCATGAAATACTTCATTTATTATTCTATCTTTCTGTTTAGTATAAGTTGGGTTTCCTGTTTACAAAAAGATCCTGCGACTGTTACACGTTCAGACATCATTTCTGGGAAATGGCAATTATACACCTATTCATTGTCATCTAGCTCCGAAACAAATAATAGCTCCACTCCGTCCTTTTCTTATGCTCGATGTTCTCAAAATTGCCAATCATACCTAATTAACTTCTCTTCGGATAACCAATTTGAAATACAGTTGGACGAAGCTACTTTATATGGACATTATAAGCTCAATGAATCACAAAACACATTGACACTTAGTATGGGGAATACACAAATTCCACTACAAATAAAAGAATTTGATCGTACTTGGATGATGACACAAGATTCTTTGGGACTATCTTATTTAAGTGCTTTTAGGGAAATAGAGTAACAGGCAAGGGTTTGCGTGAGGGATAGTAGTGGTAGCTTGGCGTAGAGACGTTGCTCGCAACGTCTGTACAGAAAGGTAGTGACGCTTTGCCTAGCAGGGCTGACAACGGAAGACACTGCTAGGCAATATAGCGGAACAGCTTTTCTGCAAGCCAACTACAAACGGATAGCCCGACCCCATTTTTTGGATATAAAAAATGCTACCAGCGTGAACGCTGGCGATAGCATTTTTTATATCCAAAAAATGGGGGCACGCCCAAAAAATGAGGAATTGGATGATTGAGTTGTTGTGTTATAAAAATTGGAAGAATAGCTATATAAAACTAATTGGAGGCTTTTTTATTTTCCTGTTTTGACTTAATAATTCCAGGAAAGACTTTTAATAAATCTAGAATACGTTCTAAGCTATTTCCGATACGATTTACATCTTCATGAAATTTTTGTCGTTGTTGCAATTCAAAAAGTTGAAGTTCCTCGTACTTAGAAGATAAATTATGGGGAGTGTTTTGATGCTTAGTCGTATTATTTTCTGGAATTTCTGTTGATTTTTCATCACTTAAATCCGCATTGAGTAATTGTGTTAGGTCTTGCTCAAAGAAACCTGCTATTTTCAATAATATATTTAAGGGCGGTTTGGCAACTCCTCTTTCATAAGCGGTAACATTCCACCTTTTAAGTCCTAATTGATTGGCTAATTCGTCTTGTTTTAATCCTTTTCTTTTTCGTAATAGGCGCAAATTTTTCTTAAAATAGGTCATAACTGTTTAAATATTTACGGGTTAGGTTAAAAACACTTCATATTGTATTCGTCGCTAATTTACAAAGGAAAATGCAAGGTTTTATAATTTTTCAATAAAATTTATTAAAAACAAAAATCATTTATACAAAATTAAATAATAAGGTAAATAGCCCCATTTCTCATTCCAATTTCTATTGAAAAACAAGTAATTAAACACTAACTATCAATGCATCAGTAAACACATATCATTTATTATTCTATTTTAATTATCCTTTGTTAAAACCCTATTCAAACTGTTTTTTTCTTTTAAAAAAATATAAGTATCTAAGCATCTGTTAATCATACCTTTACCTCTACCCTACTTTCGTCTTTATAGTCTTCTTTCTTTCCTCCTATTATTATGGTATAATTTTAGCGGTTTTTAAACTTGTTTTAGAGCTAACCAAAAATTAACTAATCATTTGATTCAGACACATGCAGCAATGTATTACTTTCCTATTCCTCTTACTATTTTTATACCCTACTTCCCTACTTGCTCAAGAGCATGATCGTTGTTATTTTGATAAACGTCGGGAACATAATTTAAAGAAATATCCAGACTTAGTAAAAGAAAGAGCAGAACTCGAAAAATTTACTCAAAAATGGGTAGCAGAAAATCGTTTTTCCCAAAAGAGTGCTGGCGTCGTAACAATACCTGTTGTGGTGCACGTTGTTTGGAATAGAACTGTTGAAAATATCAGTGATGAGCAAATTGCGTCACAAATTGCTATTCTCAATGAAGATTTCCGTTTAAAGAATAGTATTGCCAATGTACCCGCAGAATTTAGAGGTATTGTAGCAGATGTAGAAATAGAGTTTTGCCTGTCTACCACTGATCCTGAAGGTAGAGATACCAATGGAATTACACGTACACAGACGACGGTAAATGAGATTGGTATTAAGCCAGAAGTAAATGGGCGATTTCCTATTTACTTTGATGATTTAGGCGGAAAAGATTCGTGGAATACCGCCAAGTATTTGAATATATGGGTCACTGAGTTAGATGAAGATGGCGACCTATTGGGTTATGCGAGTTCTCCTTCTAGTGCTCCTTACCCCGAAGACGGAGTCGTGATTGATTATCGATATTTTGGTGATATAGGAACTGCTACCAATTCATTTCCAAATCAATTAGGTCGTACAGCGACTCATGAAGTAGGGCATTATTTCAATTTAGAACATATGTGGGGTCCAGGAGGTGGCGGATGTTCGGTCGATGATTTTGTAAGCGACACTCCTATGCAAGAGACTTATTATTTTGGTTGTCCTTCACATCCAAAAGCATCTTGCAATAGTAATGATATGTTTATGAATTTCATGGACTATGTCAATGACGATTGTATGTCGATGTTTTCACATGGGCAAAAGTTACGCATGTTGGCAGCTCTCAATGGTCCTCGAAATGGCTTACTCAATTCAAGTGGTTGTGGCACTCCAGGCGTACCTGTAAAAGTACAAATGTGCCTACAAGGTGCTTGGAATGCGAGTACTCAAAAGATGGAAGCGAAGCTACGTAAGCAAAATTTATTGCCACGTTTACAGCCTTTTCACATACATCCGTGGGTATATTATGGAGGCGAGAAATTACCAGATACAAGTGCATTTCCACACAATACAATTGATTGGGTATTGGTCGAAATTCGTGATTCTACTGATCCTAACACGCTTATCTCAATACGGGCGGGGCTGCTATTAGATGATGGAACAGTAGTTGATATTGATGGGGAATCGGATTTGAGTTTCCGCAATCTAAAAGCCAATGAGTATTATTATATTGTTGTTCGCCACCGCAATCATTTAGCGATCATTAGTAAGAATCGAATCAAGGTTCCCAACCCATTTCCATATGATTTTACGCGTGTAGAAAAGGTTTTACAAGGAGAATTTCAACTTGCCGATTTGGGCAACGGGGTATATGGGCTTCATGCTGGTGACGTAGACGGCAATGGAGCCATTACTGCCAATGATTTTAATAAATATGTCGAAGATTTGTCCAATTTCAATAACTATTTCCCTGGTGATATGAATTTGGATAAGTCGGTAACAGTTAAAGATTTCAACTTGTTTAGACCTAATTCTAGTATTATTGGTGTTTCACAAATAAGATAATTTAATTATTTTTTGGGCGTGCCCCAAACACAAAAAGCGCAATAACCATTTCCTGGTTACTGCGCTTTTTGTGTTTGGGTCGGGCTTTCGGCTAATATGTAGCTACTCGCACAGGCTTCGGCATAGTCGTCCCTTGTCTTCGCTCAGACCGCTCAGCCTGCGGCACTCCTTGCCTCACTCCTATGCTCCTCACGCTCCATTCCGCCTCTATCCCTCACGCG
>JAHDHP010000269.1 GCA_020631245.1 Bacteroidota bacterium
TGGGATTGTGTTAGCGTTACGCGTTACTTTTATCAAGCCCGTAATTCCCGAATGAACTGTGGAAGGGCACGCCCAGAAAATGAGAGATTGAAGGATTTTAGACTTTGGACGAATTTCCTTGTCTCAAGGAGATACTTGTAGAGACGTCCATTTATGGCGTCTAAGGTTAGAACGATCAAGAATGGAAATTAAAAATTAACACACACATATATATATATGGTATCCAAGATAGAGTTTATATCTACGAATCATTGACGTTTTATCGTGAGACGCCATAAATGGACGTCTGTACAATATTCCGTGCCATTGGATACACGTCTCAAAATGATGACTCGATGATTGCTTATATTCCCAATATTCTCTATCTTGCTACATGGATCAACAGAAAATAGCGGATATATTAGCAGAGTCGCCGAGTGTGGCTTTGTTGCGCTTGCGGAATCGGGAGTTGATTATTGCTTTTTTTGTGGAGATGTTTTATAATCGACAAGGCGTGGTGCCTTCGGAGGAATTGTTGACGCGGCTGGCTGATTTTTTGGAATTTAAGCAGTTGGAAAGCGATGAGGAGAGTGAGATTTTGAAGGCAGATACTTATGAGGAGAAGGCGAAGAAGTATGTGAAGCGGTGGACGAGTGTGGGCTTTTTGACCAATTACCAAGATGAACGCGGAGATGTGTTTTATGAATTGTCGGCGCATTCGAGTAAGGCGTTGGATTGGTTGGTGAGTTTGGAGAAGCAAGAGTATGTGGGAACGGAGTCAAAATTTAAAAATATATTTCATCAACTCGAAGAATTGGTGGAGTTTACCAATGAGGATGTAAAAAAACGCTTGAAGATTTTGCAAGCTAGACGAAAGGCAATTGATAAACAAATTAAGCAGTTGAAGGCGGGAGAGGATATTAAGGTGTTTGAGGATTATGAGATTGTGCCGCGCTTTAATCAGATAACTCAATCGGCTAAAGAATTGCTGTCGGATTTTAAGGAAGTAGAAGACAATTTTAAGGAAATTACGAAGGAAATTTACCGCAAACATGCGGATGAGTCGCTCACCAAAAGTCATATTCTCGATTTTACATTTGATGCTCTTGACGAACTAAAAGATAGCCAACAAGGAAAGAGTTTTTATGCTTTTTGGTCGTTTTTATTGAATCCTGCCTTGCAAACTAAATGGGCTAATTTAACCGCAGAACTTTATCAAACCCTCGAACGTAAAGGAATCCCCATACATGATGTGTTTTTGAAGGGCATGAAGAAGCATTTGCATACGTCAGGGCAGAAAGTGTATAAGGCAAATGATAAAATGGCGGATAAACTAAGCCGTATTATTCGTGAAAATCGAGCGGATCGAGTGGAGCTGACTAAACAAGTGGTACAGGAGATTAAAACGATTTTGATTGATCTGAGCCAACATAAAAAGAAGCGAAAACAAAAGCCGCGTATTTCTATTGAATTAGAAACCAAACCACATCTTCACCTTCCTTTTGAACGTAAACTCACCTTTGAACGAAAAGTAGAAGCCACTTATGAGGAGCAACCGAGCCTTGCAAGAGCTAATGCTCTAGAGGCGGTCACCTTAGATATTTTATTTAAGCAAAATTTAGTAGATAAAGAAAGGCTGCGAAAGCAAATTCATCAATTGCTTCAACAAAAAACACAAACTACTTTAATGGAGGTTATTGAGGTAAGTGGAGGTATTCAGAAGGGGTTGCCAGAGGTGTTTGGTTATTTGGGTGTGGTGAAAGAATTTAAGTATCTGATTAATGAGAATAACCCGCAACAAGTTATCTTTGACAAAGAACAACAAAAATCTATTTCCATTCCTGAAGTAATATTGAGTAGATGATGCAACATAGTTTAGAACGTAATTTGAAACCCTATTCGAAGGCGATTGTAAAATTGCTTCGTGGAACCATTGAGAGCCGTTCGAAAGAGTGGGACAATGTGGTAACCTACCAACACGAAATCCAAGAATATATTAATACCATTGGTTTAGAATTGATTATTAAAAAAGAGGAGGGCTTTGCTTTTGTAAAGCAGTTTGAGGATAGTGAAGGCAATACAACAGGTTTGGTGGTGCGACGACAAATGGGCTTTGAGGTATCAATATTGTTGGTGATTTTGCGGCAATTATTGGAGGAGTTTGATAGTAACCCCAGCCAGTATCAATCATTAGATCGGTTTATAACCGATGTCGAAATCAAAGAAGAAGTCGAACTGTTTTTACCCGAAAAATATGACCGTGTGAAGTTTATCAAAGACTTAGATAGTTATATCAAAAAGGTGGTAGATTTGGGCTATTTGAAGGAGATGCGGAAAAAGGAAAACGAGGTGCAATACAAAATACACCGCATCATTAAAGAAAAGGTAACATTAGACATTTTGAAGGAGTTTAAGCAAAAATTAGAGAGCTATGTGGAATCTGTTTAGTACGAGTTCAGAAATGGCAGGTTTTCGCTTGCAGTACATGGAAATATATAACTGGGGAACATTTGATGAGCAAATTTTTCAAATAACTCCCCAAGGAAATAACTCCCTCCTCACAGGAGCAAACGGATCGGGAAAAACCACCTTTATTGATGCCTTGCTCACCTTACTTGTACCTGCCAAAAGAGACCGTTTCTACAATCAATCATCGGGCGTCGAAAAGAAGGGAGATCGGACAGAGGAAAGCTATGTGTGTGGACATTACGGTGATATTCAGAAGGCGGGAGAAATGAGCACTACTACGCAAATGCTCCGAAATAAAACCAATACGCGTTCTGTATTACTCGCTTCTTTTTCGAATAATGAAGATAAGGTCATTACCATTTTCCAAGTCCGCTGGTTTGTCAACCGCGAAATGAAACGCGCCTTTGGAATTGCCCACCAAGCACTACATATCGCTACCGATTTTGAGGAATTTGATGGCAAAGGAATATGGAAAAGGAGATTGTCCAAAACCTACAATGCCAATGCCCACAAAAGACAAATTGAGTTTTTAGATGGACCAATTAAATATGGAAAACGATTAGCTCATTTACTCGGAATGCGATCGCCCAAAGCATTGGGGTTATTCAATCAAGTAGTAGGGATCAAGGTCTTAGGCAATTTAGATGAATTTATTCGAGGTAATATGCTTGAAGAATGGGATGCCGAAGCCGAGTATGTGCAACTCAAAGAAAGCTTTCTGACCCTTATGGAAGCGAAAACAAATATTGAAAAAGCGAAAGAACAAATCAAGCAATTAGATCCAATTAATGAGCTTGCGCTTCAGCTTGAAAAACACCAAGCAGCACTCGAAGAATTGGACGAATTGAAGGAGCTAAGTGTTTTTTGGTTTGCTAAAAAAGGAGTAGACTTAGCAGGGCAGGAAGGGGAGAAGTGTGAACGAGAATTAGCTTTGTTGAATGAAAGCTTAGAGGTATTACAGCAAAAAGAAGCAGGACTAAAAGAGGAAGAGTCGAATTTGATGGTGCAAATAAAATCGGATGCGGTGGGCACGCAAATTCGACAATTGGAGGTTGAAATTAATCGCTTAAGCAAGCAAATAGAAGGGCGGAAATCTAAATTGGATGAGTATAACGAACTCGCAGAAAAGGTGAAGTTGGATACTTTTCCTACACCTTCTTTATTTCAAGAAAATAGAGAACGAGCTAAAGAGTCCAAGCGAAAAGAAGAGGAACGCATTGAACAAGAAAATGAAAACCTACGCTTGCTCAAAAATAAACGCGATGATATACAAGGGCAGATTCATGAATTAGAAGAAACGATTACCTCCCTTTTCCATAACAAAAACAATATTTCTGGTCGTGTGGCAGCCATCCGAGAAGATATTTTAGCGCATGTCAATGCTAGGAGAGAGGACTTGCCTTTTGTGGGAGAGTTGATAAAGGTAAAAGAGGATGAAATGAAATGGGAGGGAGCGATTGAAAAAGTGCTACATAGTTTCGCACTTCGATTAATCGTACCTGAACGCTATTATCACGAGGTCAACGAATACGTCAATAAAACGAATCTCAAAGGACGTATTGTATATCAACGATTCAAAGAATATACTGCTTTACATAGCATTGGTTTTATCAAAAATGAGATAGCTAAAAATGCGCTCATTCATAAGATCCGCTTCAAGTCAAACAATCCTTATACAGATTGGATACAGGACGAAGTAATCAACCGCTACAACTTTTCTTGTGTAGCGAATCTCAAAGCATTTGCTCGCATTTCGGAACAGGCAATTACTAAAGAAGGACTCATCAAATTTAGAAAAGGTAAACATGAAAAAGATGACCGTGCCCATGTGTCCAAGCGTTCCAATTATGTCTTAGGATGGGACAACAAAGATAAAATACGCTTACTTAAAGGCGAGTTGCGACAATTGAAAGCCGATGAAAAAGAGGTGCAACAACAAATTCGACAACTCCAAAAACACATTCAACAGTTAGGAAAACGCAAGGATGACCTACATACTTTTTACTCCCATTTTACCAAACATGATGAAATAGATTGGGAAAGTTATGCTGCCCAAATGCAGCAAAAAAGTGATCAAAAAAAGCTCTTGGAACGAGCTAATGATAAGGTGCGCGCACTACAACAACAACTCAAAGCAGTGCAAATAGCCTTGAAGGAAAATGTGGATGCTGTGCGGGAAAAAGATCGCTCTATTTTTAGGAAAGAAGGGGAGTGGCAGCAGATAAAAGTCGCCTTGAAAGCTTATCAGGAAACGCTCGATTTATTTGGTGAAGCACATCCAGATTGCCAAATTTTTGAAACAAAACATAAAGGCTTATTGACCATTGCTTATGCCGAATTGGAGCGCAGCCACAAACAATATCAAGCAGGATGGATCAAAGAAAAAGAACGAGTACAACGACAAAAAAATAAGAAGGAATTACAAGTAAGTGCCTTGATTGGAAAATTCAAAAATCCTGAACCACATATCTACGAGCGTTTCAAAGATTGGCGTTCCGATGTCCATAAATTACCCGATCCCGACAATCTCGAATTTATTGGAGCCTATCAAAAACGCTATACCGACCTCATTGAAGAGGACCTCCCGCGTTTTGAGGCAAAGTTCAATGAATATTTGCAAGAAACCATCATCAACAAAGTAGGCGATTTCCGTATGTTCTTCGTAAATTGGTCGGAAGATATAAAAGATGAGATTCAACAACTCAATGAGTCCTTGCAAGAAATTGATTATAATACGGGCGCACAAAAAACTTATATTCAACTCGTAGCAAGGTATCGCATTCATGAAGAAATAAAGCTACTACGTGACTTACTCCGCCAAGCCATTCCCAATTTCCAAGCAATGGAAGCCTCTGCAGATGGGAAAAAACACCATTTCGATAAAAAGATTGCCCCTTTGATTCGAAAATTAGAAGATGAAAAGTGGCGTAGTAAAGTCATGGATGTACGCGCTTGGTTTAGCTATAAAGCCGAAGAGTACAATCGCGAAACCAAGGAGCCTGTGAAAACCTATGAAAATATGGGGCAACTCTCAGGTGGAGAAAAAGCGCAAATGACCTACACTATTTTAGGTTCAGCTATCGCCTGTAAATTTGGACTCACCAAATCAGGTCGCCAAACTAATTCCTTCCGATTTATTGCCATAGATGAAGCATTTAAAGCACAAGACGAAGAGCGCGCAAAATACCTCATGAAATTATGCAAGCAACTCCACCTCCAACTACTTGTCGTCACTCCTAGCGACAATATCCACATCGTTGAGCCATACATCTCCTACGTTCACTTTGTAGAACGTCGAAACAATCGCAATTCATGGCTCTACAATATGCCTATTCAGCAATTTAAGAAACGAAAAATGGAATTAGAAAACCAATCTCAAATAGAGATCACCAATGATTAACCCCCAAGAAATAAAACTCAAAGCCAATCGAAAATACAAATCTTATTTGCAGGCATGTGTCTTGCAAGAAGATTTTTTTCCACTTATCATTACAGGCAATAAAAGACCCAGTAAATCACTCGCTACCTTCCACCAAGAAATTACTAGCCTTGTCCAAAACTCCAAAGAAACGAAAGGTTATGGTTACTATATTGAATTTAAAGAAGTAAACACCAAAGCACTCGGTACTCAAAATCTTCCTGCCCATATCCTCTTTGAAACTGAATTCGATTACCTCAAATTTATCCAAAAGCAACAGGAAGTCAAGCAATTCAAAGCCGACATGCTACGCATTCAACAAGCCTTCCCAGAACTGATGGAATGGGTCGCTTTACGCCCTCAAAAGGTCATTCAACAGGCAAAAAAATGGACAAGTCTAATCAAAGTACTCCACTATTTTAAAAAACATCCCCAACCCAAGTGCTACATCCGCGAACTCCCCATCCAAGTCCACACCAAATTCGTTGAAACACACAAAGGCATCCTCAAAGAACTGCTTGATAT
>JAHDHP010000006.1:0-11345 GCA_020631245.1 Bacteroidota bacterium
TGGGTAGATCAAACTTGGACAGATGCTTGGTTTTACTTTGCGAAGCTAGAACGTTCTTGGGGAAAGCACACCATTGGTATCTCAGCAGTAGGTGCGCCACAAAGACATGGACAGCGTTCATTCAAACAGCGTATTGCTGTATTTGACTACGATTTTGCCGCTAATATGTTTGAAGGGAGTGATGAGTTATATCGCTTAATGACAGATCGTAGTCAAAGTAATATAAGTCAAGAACAATATGAAGCAGATGTGGCAGCTTTAGGACTTAGTGGGGAAGAACTTCGTCAAGCAGAATTTACTTTTATAGATACTGCGCTTGTAGAACGAGGTAATTATGGGGTTCAATATAACCCGCATTGGGGAAACTTGCAGCGAGAGGGTGACTCGGAAGTACAAGCTTTAAATACACGAGAAAATATTTATCATAAACCTCAATTTACCTTAAGAGATTTCTGGACGGTGAGTGATCGTTTTAGCCTTTCAAATGTAGCCTATCTTTCGGTTGGTAGAGGTGGAGGAGTAGCTAGTACAGGTTCTGGTTTTAGTATTGCTGGTGATGGACAATTAGACCTTCAATCAGTATATAACTCAAATCAATCCAATCCTATATTTGGTTGTGCCCCCTGTGCAACTTCTAATATCTTGCGCCGTTCGGTCAATAGTCACTTCTGGTATGGATTACTTTCTACTTTTGATTATGTGGCTACTCCAAATCTTAATGTATCTGGAGGTATTGACCTTCGTAGCTATCGTGGATTTCACTATCGCACGGTTGAAGATTTGCTAGGAGGAGCTTATGCTGGTAGTGAAAGCAATCAAAACTTTGTAGGGGATACCATAGACTATAATTATGATGGGTTGGTAAAATGGGGAGGAGCTTTTGCACAAGTAGAGTATAAAAATGAAATTATTTCAGCCTTTGTAAATGTAAGTGGTGCATTATCTAACTATAAGATGATTACTTACCTACCTACTGATAGTACATTTGATGCAGTAAATATTCCTGGATATACCGCTAAAGCGGGTTTGAATTGGAATTTTACGGATCGAATGAATGTGTTTTTTAATACTGGTTATTTGAATAAAGCTCCTGGTTTTAATAATGTTTTTGATAGTCGTTCTACTTCCCAATTTAATAATTTTGTAAATGAGGAAATTATCGCAGTTGAATTGGGATATGGTTTTGCAACACCTCGTTTTGCTTTAAATGCCAATGCATATAACACTACTTGGTTAAATAAACCACTGACAACTACTGTTCCTTCTCCTTCAAACGAAGAGGAGCGCGTACCGGCCAATGTTTCTGGTTTGAAAGCCTTGCACCGAGGAATAGAACTTGATTTTGCCTATGAAATTATTCCTAAGAAAATAAAGTGGGAAGGTTTGGCTTCAGTGGGTGATTGGGTCTGGCAAACAGATTCGGCTTCGCTTTCTGTTGAAGGGCAAGATATTGCTTTTAGTGCAAACGGGGTACATGTTGGTGATGCTGCTCAATTACAATTTGGGTCAAGTCTTCGTTTTGAACCTATCAAAGGTGCTAATATCACCTTTAAAGGTACCTTCTTTGGTAAAAACTTTGCTGCTTTTTCTCCTGATCGTTTGGTAGGAATAAATGCAGATCGCGATTCTTGGCAAATGCCTAATTATACCTTGTTTGATATTCATGCAGGTTATCGTTTTAAATTGGGTAAAAAGATGAAAGCGAAATGGGGAGCTAGTCTATTGAATGTATTGAACTCTAAGTATATTTCGGATGCAAGTACACGCTCTGGATTTAATTTAGATCAAGTAGAGGTGTTTTTTGGAACAGGAAGAAGATGGTCTACTTATTTGGAGTTTACCTTTTAGAATATTGAGTGATTGAGTGATTGAGTGGATGAGTGGATGAGTGATTGTAGCGTAACGCTTATTCACTCATTCGCGCAATCAGTCATTCACTCATTGTTTCGCGTGAGGGATAGTAGTGGTAGCTTGACGAAACAGCTACTTTGTGAAGCAATAACTAGCAGGGCTGACGAGAGGAAGACACTGCTAGATATATGCTGAACTAGTAGGTGTGAGACAACTACAAACGGATAGCCCGACCTTCTACAAAAAAAGTGCAATAGGAACACAAGTAATGTGTTTTCTATTGCACTTTTTTTGTAGGAGGGCACGCCCAGAAATTGAATGATTGAGGGATTGAATTGATGAGTGATAATCTATTGTGAGTTATCTGTAAAGATAGAAATTTGGAAAATAATTGATTAGTGCATATATTGTAGCGTCCTACCTTTTATAGACAATGTGTATTGACTAAATAATGATATGACATAAGACCACACAAGCCAAGCAACATAATAAATAGAATACTATGAAAAATGTACTTCAGACATTAGTTCTGTTATTTGTTGGGTGGAATTGCTATGCCCAAACGCCTGTATTACCCACTGAAAATGCAGAGTGGATAGAGGGGCGAATTGATTTTATGGGGGCTTGTGGGGTCTCTAATTTTAAGATGTATGCCGTTCAAGAGGAAGAGGTGTTTTTTGGAAATACTTTTCATAATGTCTACTGGGCAGAAGGGAGTGTAGATGTTGATTGGGAGGAGGCAACTTATGCTTTTTCTTATCGGGTGGATGGTGATTATTTGTGGGGAGTAGATGATAAAAGGGATCAAGAGTATTTGTTGTTTGATGCAAGTATAGAGGTGGGAGATTCGTTGGAACTTGCTTATTTGCAGAGTAATAATGAGTTTGGACTTTATCCTTTAAAATTGATAGCTATTGATACGGTTTTAGTAGAAGGAGGTGAAAGAAGAAGATGGGCTTTTGTATCGGCAGATTACTTAATGGGAAGAATTGAGGCTGATTGCCCATTTTATTGGATAGAGGGAATAGGTGGAGTGATGGGTTTGTTAAATTATCCACAGGCTTCTTGTGATAGCCAGACGTCTTATGAGACGATATTGCTTTGTATGAAGGAGGAGGAGGAAGTGAAGTATCAATTTTTATCTGATTGTTATGGGATTGCGAATAATCCCTTTGGTTGGAGTTTGTTGGCTACTGAGTTTGTGGTGTGCGAAGGGCAAAAAGTGGAAGTTCCTATGACCGTAGGAGGGGGCATTTGTCCTTATTTGGTGGAGATAACTGATCCATTGGGGGATATTGAGTTGTTTGAAATTCCGGATTATATATATTATCCTGAACAAACTATTTCATTTCCTCCATCTGTATCTGGTAGCTATAAAATATCGATAAAAGATGGAGCAGGTACCAAATATGATGGTACTTTTCAAGTAGATGTTGGAACGGATGTTTGGGAACCCATTGAAATTGTGAAAAGGTCTTTTGATGAGCAGTGTACAGAATTGGATAGTATGATATTGAGTACGAAGGCGGAATATGCTACTTATCAATGGAAGTGGGATGGATTATTGGTGTCTTCCGAGCCTACTTTGAAGGTTTATGAACTGTTGGATTATACTTTAGAGGTGAGTAATGAATATGGTTGTACGGAAATAAAGGAGTTTGAGTTGAATACTTGGTTTGATCAGAGTTTAAATGCTCGCCCAATTCCCATGCTTCAAACGGAAGATTGGTATCAGGAATCATTGTGTGATGGAGATACTATAATCTTTAATACGGCTCAAACTTATGAAAGTTATCGTTGGGAAGTGCCAGATGGACAGATGGCTACAACGGATACTTTTTTGTTTGTATATAAGAATAGGGAGTCGGATAATGTGACCGTATGGGTAACAGATGAGCAGGGTTGTGAGGGAAAAGGCGTTTGGTCTTATAGAGATCCGATAATCATCTCTCCTCGTATTCATGCTTTTTCAGATGGTTTGATGGCTTCAGGATCGCCTAATATTCAATGGTATTTGAATGGTGAACCGATTGAGGGAGCGAATGATCGTTTTTATAAACCTTTAGAAGATGGTGACTATTCGATAAGTGTTGGTAATAGTCGTTGTCCTATTTTTTCGGATAGTTTTTATTTTGATTATACGAGTATTTTGCCTGTATCAACTGCTTCCATATCAGCGATCAATTGTTATCCGAATCCTTCTAGCCAACAGGTGTATGTCAAAGTCTTGATGGATGTGCCTGATAAAAGTTATCTTTCTATTATGAATATACTAGGACAGGTTGTGTGGAAGCAGTCGTATGAATCGTTGCAAAAAGATCAAGTAGTGTTTATACCTCTAAGCGATATGGCGAAGGGCTTGTATATGTTACAGTTGTATACTGTAGATCAGCAAGTTTTGGGTAACGATAAGATATTATTGGAGTAATGGCCGAATAATTGCAGGTAAGCTTATAAAGAAAAAAAATAAACATTGGAATAAATCATACTTCAATGTTTATTTTTCAAAAGAAGGATATGAGCTTATGGAATTCACAACACCAAGTATCTGATGATATTGAAGAATATCGTTGTTTCTTATTTAAAGTAGATAAGATAAGTAGTACTATATTCCCTGTTCTTTGTTTAGGAGTTATATCATATTATTTGCTACAAGATCCATTGATTCTCCTCTTTTTGTTGATGATAATTCCGCTGTTTACTTTCTCTGTACTGAAAGTTAATAAGGCTAATTTTTTTCTTCATAAAACAATTCATTTTATAGGGGTCTATTTAGCAATTGTTTTTAGCTCGCTTTATTTTGAGTTTCTCCGTTATGAGTATTTAATCTTCATTCCTTTAATTATTACCATTTACATTTGCTATCCTTACCAAAATAGGCGTATCAATAGAGCTATATTGATGACATATGCTGGTACTTGGCTATTACTATGGGTTTATGAAAAATGGCATTTTGATTCGACGTATTTTACGGCAGATAAAGATATATACTGGTTTAATGAGGTGTTTGGGGTCTTTATTATATATATATCTATGACTGTCATTTTCTTAGCTGTTAAGTTGTTGAATAAGATCATAGAAAAGGCGAAAGATACAACCTTGCGATTGCGGGAGAGGGAGGCAATGCTTAATACTGTTTTAGATAGTAGTCCAATTGGTATTTATGCGTGGGATTTGGATTATAATGTGTTAGCAATTAATAAACAGTGTAAACAAGATTTTAAACAATATGAGCTGGATATTGTAGAGGGAGATAATATTAAGGATAAAGTGGATAAAGACTTATTTGAGAAATGGGATAAAGAATATTATCAAAAAATTTTTAGTGGAAATTCATTTATGAAAGATGGCTATTTTCATGAAATGGATGAGGAAAAAAGGCAGTATGTTCAAAATTATTACTCACCTGTAAAGGATGATCAAGGAGAAATTATTGGAGGGATTGAATTGTCACTTGATATGACAGAGTTGGATAAAAAGGAGCGTGCCTTAAAGCGGAGTGAAGCACTACTTCGACATATTTTTAACAGTTCAACGGATGGTATTGAGATTATTACGTTGGATGATACAGGAAATGCTACTGATATAGAAAGAAATTTGAAGTACAAGGAAATTTTTAAGAAAAGAAAAAACAATAAAGAGGCGAAAGGAATCATGGATGTTACGCCTATTTACCAAAAAAATGGCAGGAAGTCAACAGAGATGATGGCCGATTATAAAGCTATTTTTAAAAAACATAGACGTGTAGCTCATGATTGGCAAATTTATGATGATGATGGAAATATTATGGAGTTAGAGATAAGTGTATTTGCTGCTGAGGTAAATGATATGGATTGTATAGTAGGTATTTTTAGGGATGTAACTGAAAAAAAGGGGCAAGAAACGATCATTGAACAGCAACTTGAAGATTTGAATGATAAAAATATAGAGTTGCAGAAGTATATTGATTCAAATATGCAGCTCGAAAACTTTGCTTATATTGCTTCTCACGATTTGCAGGGACCTATTCGTACTATTGTTAGCTTTACCCAATTATTAGAACGAAGTCTAGCCAATCGTATCAACGAGGATGAAAAAGACTATGTGGAATTTATCATTTCTGCAACCAAAAACATGCAGCACTTGATACAAGATTTACTGCTTTTTTCGAGGGCTAATACTAGTGATTTAAAGGTTGCTACTTTTGACCCGCGCCTGTTAATTGAAGAAGTAAAAGGGGAGTTGAGAAGTAATATTGATGAAAAACAAGCAGTAATAAAGGTCGATGATATACCTTCTTTGGTTCATGCAGATCGTCAGAAAATCAAACAGGTATTTCAAAACTTAATTGCGAATGCGTTGAAATTTACTCCGACTGATAGAATGCCTAGTATCCACATTAGTTGTAAAGAAGATCAGGCACAGTGGCAATTTTCGGTAAAAGATAACGGTATTGGTATTGAAGAAGCGTATAAAGAAAAGATATTTATGCTTTTCAAACGATTGCATACTCCTAAAGAATATGAAGGTACAGGTATAGGTTTGGCATTGTGTAAGAAAATTGTAGAGCGACATGGCGGAACTATCCATGTTGCTTCAAAGTTAGGAGAAGGTAGTACTTTTACCTTTAGCATTTCAAAAACACTTGATGAAGCGCAAAATTCTTCTTATTAGTTTATTCATTTTACTGATTGGTTTACTCCTGCCTCAATCCTTCCAAATGCCTGTCGAAGGAGCTTCACATCGAGATTATAATCGCAACTCATTTTGGTATTTTCCCTGGGGGAAATCTATTACTCATAAAGGAGTAGATATTTTTGCCAAAGCAGGTACAACTGTTCGTAGTTCTACGAAAGGTATTGTGCTTTATTGTGGAGAAAATAAGATGGGCGGTAATACGGTTTGGGTATTGGGACCTAAGTGGCGATTACATTATTATGCTCACCTTCAAAGTATTAACACACACACTTTCGCATTGGTCAATGCAACAGTTAAAATAGGAACGGTGGGTAGTTCGGGTAATGCAGTAGGGAAGGCTCCACATCTACATTATTCCATACTTACGCCCATCCCATATCCTTGGCGCATAGATGAAGATATACAAGGATGGAAGAAGATGTTTTATTTAAATCCGATAGATTATTTGTGATATAAATGGGGCATTATATACTTGGTATCCAAAAAGTAGATCAATAGAGTTCCTAGAGAATAGGCTAGTAAATCCCACCAATCAAAGCGAGTACCGATGATAATTTCAGCCATTCTATTTCCTGTTAAGCCCAACAGGTTTACAACATCAAAATACTGTGCTATTTCGACTCCAAAAGAAAAGAGGAGTACACTCATTGCCACATTGAAAGGCGAAGTATTCCAAACGCTTTTCAGCAAAAGGTAGAGTAATACAACGACCAAAAGATCTCCGACGAAGGTTCGAATAAAACCACTTCCATAAAAGCCAATGAGTAGCTCTACTAGAAAAATAGCGATAGCTAGTAAAAAATAATGTCTGTTAAATTGAATTTTCATGGCTTAAATAAGGTAGCTGTATAATGTTAAGTTTCTAGCAATCAATAAAATAAGTCTATTTTTTATATCTTTGTCTACGCACTCGTCAATATCCAATCCTACTCGTCATATTTCCCTGTTTTCGCTTTCTAACAATATCCCATGTTAAAATATAGCCTCTTCCTCTTATGCTTGTTATTGAGCATTAATACTGTTAATGCACAAGATACAATAATCGTCAAAGAATCAACGAAGAACATTAATTACATAGCAATAGGTAATGCTTCCACTCTTTCTAAAGAAAATACCAAACCCAATATTGTTATTATCATGGCAGATGACTTGGGCTGGAATGATGTGAGTTATCATGGTAGTCAGATAGGAACTCCCTATATAGATGAATTTGTAAAGGAGAGTGTAGAACTCAATCGCTTTTATGTCGCTCCTGCTTGTACACCTACTAGAGCTGGGATAATGACAGGAAGATATGCAGAACGGGCAGAGTTGGGCTTTATGACAGGAGTTATAAAATATAATCGAAAAGGGGGAGTTCCACCAGGAGATGAAACGATAGGAGAATTATTGGCAAAGGCGGGTTATAAAAACCGAGCTTGCATCGGCAAATGGCATTTGGGACATAGTCATATAAAATACCATCCATTAAGACAGGGCTTCTCCTATTTTTATGGGCTGTATGGTGGGCAAGTCAATTATTTTACACATAAACGGCGTAGGGAGTTAGACTGGCATCGCAATTATGAAAGTTGTTATGATAAAGGATATACGACTGATTTGATTGGAAATGAAGCTTCTCGTTTTATTGAGGAGAAAAGTAAAGAAGAAGGTCCCTTTTTTATGTATGTCGCTTTTAATGCACCACATGTGCCTTTAGAAGCCAAAATGGAAGATCTACTCAAGTATCAATTCGATTTCTCAAAACCTGTTTATACTTTAGAGGGAGATTCTAATCGTTTAGGATATAGTACTGTCTTGGGACGGGGAAATACGATTCGTCAAACCTATGCGGCAATGGTAGCAGGAATGGATGAGTCTATTGGGCAGATTATTAAAACGCTTAAAAATCAAGGAGTATTCGAGAATACTATTGTTCTATTTTTAAGTGATAATGGTGGGCATCCTGAAGTGGGAGGAAATAACGAACCTTTGAGAGGTCGAAAAGGTAAATTTTATGAAGGAGGAGTGCGAGTACCTGCGGCAATTAGCTGGCCTGCACAAGGGTTAACAGGTGGTAAGAAACTTGATGAAATAGTGAGTTATATTGATTTGTTACCTACCTTTAGTCGAATTACAAACACCCCTTTGATGTATCCTCAAAGTGTGGATGGTGTTGATGTATGGGAGGTATTGATGGGAGAAAAAACGACCGAGGATCGAGAGATTTATTTAGGGAAATATGGACTGTTACAAGGGAATTGGAAACTAGCGTATAACCAGCTTTATTTCTTGAAAAATGATCTAGAGGAAATGAATAAAGTCAATGAGAAATATCCACAAAAGTATCAAGAAATGAGGAGGAAATTGAAGGCTTATAATCGGGAACTAGATAAAAAAATAGTACCTGATTTGACTCATCAAGTGCAGCCAGAATGGATGATGCCAGGGCGATAAAAAAAACTTTTTTTAAAAAAATAAACCTATTTGGAACTAATAACGGAATAGGACGCTTTATAACATCGAATTTCAACAAGTCATGCAATATTTTTACAAACATATCGAATCCAAACGTCAAGAGAAATCATTTCTTGAACAGAGCCTTGAGAAACAAGATAAACAAGATCTTAAGGGCTAGAAGCTACTCCTTTTCTTTTCTAAAATAGTAGCTGCTAGTCCACCACTCAAAGGATGCTCGCAGCTACTGACGTACTTTCCCTTTTATTTATTCCTTACAAAGTATTATTCAGTCTTACATTAGCACTTTATACAACAACTGCTGTATAAATGTGAGTTTTTTCAGCTGCTTTTCATACCCGTTATTCATTTTTAGAATAACATCTATTTCACACAGTACATACATCGTTATTTTTTAGCGTATATCGGCCTATAACTCAATTGGTAGAGTACCAGACTTTTAATCTGGGAGTTGTGAGTTCGATTCTCACTGGGCTGACCGTTTTAAACGGAGACGTAGTTCAATTGGCAGAGCAGGGGACTGTCGCTCCTCAAGTTGCGGGTTCGAATCCCGTCGTTTCCGCTTAGTAACTCTAAGAGACATTGTGCTTAGGTGTGTATTTCCACGCCCCCAACTTAGCACCTAACACAGTGTTTAGGGTTGTTTTGATATGCTCTCGTCGTCTACGTGGCTAGGACACCACTCTTTCACAGTGGAGAAGCGGGTTCGATCCCCGTCGAGAGTACCATTTTTTATCTGTGTGAAAGTATGGTACTTATGTACCAACAGCAAGGCTGCTTATATTTCGGATTCGAGAATCCGAAACGTAAGCAGCCTTTTTATTATGATACCTAAATAGAGTTTTAGTATTCAAGAATAATTAATGTAAAAACACAAAATATGGTGGCTCTATCAAAGCTGACTCCTGACACCTGACTCCTTTGAGGTGCGCCTCTTAGTTCTTATCCAATTCTATTTTTAGTACCGTTCCGTCATTACAGTTGTCTTCTAAGTTGACTTCGTCATCTCCATCAAAATCGACCGTAAAACGGTGTTCTGCATCACTGCAAAAAGTATCCGCTCCTGAATCAAATTCAATTTCGATAAAATCACCATCTACTTGCCATTCTCCTTGTCCGAAGAAAGGATCACCATTTGATGGAATAGCATTCCATTCGAAATCACCATCCGCTTCAAATTCGAAACGAATAGAGTTAAAAAAGCCCTGTGCAACAAGGTCATCACCATCAATGAAAAATCGTTGAGCATCCCATTCTCCAGTTATTCTATCACTTAGGTAAATACAGGAACCATCATCTTTTTCGGCATCGACATCAAAATTCGTAGCTGTAACATCGGTACAACCTTTTTCTTTTTTACAGGAAGTAGTAGTGAATAGAAAAGTAAGTCCTAAACATAGTATGAGTACGGTCTTCATCTTGAGGGTTAAAGTCTTCATAGTTTATTAATTAATTAAATGAATGGTACATAATTGCGTAGTGAGCATCAAAGATAAGAACAATTTTTTCAATAGAAACATAATTAATTTTTGCAGATGTACGTTATTGCTTGCATCAGCGATTCAGTACTATTTTATAACAAGCAATTTATGATTATGAAATTATTGTCTTTGATTTCTATTTTCCTGTTCTTTAACTTCACTAGTCCTACAAAGATTAATGTGAAAGAGACACAAAAGTCATTTGTAAAGGTGACTGACCAATTGTATGCTTCGAAGTATGAGGTGAGCAACTTGCAATACCGCACTTTTTTGAATGATTTGGAGCTTCACCATCCTGAATTGGCGAAAACAACTTGCCGCATTCAACAGGAGCAATGGGTGGCAGGTGAAAATAATGAATACCTATCGCCTTTTAAAGAGCTTTATCATTCGCATCCTGCTTATAATGATTATCCGGTAGTCAATATTAGCTATGAAGCTGCCTCTCGTTATTGTGAGTGGTTGACGGAACAATACAACGGCTCTCCTAAGCGCAAATTTGATAAGGTGAAATTTAGGCTACCTACGGAGATTGAATGGAATCAGGCAGCTTATGCAGGTAATAAAATGAAACAGTATGCATGGAAAGGGGAGGAAGTTGTGGATAAGAAAGGGCGTTATATGGCTAATTATTATCGTCATGATGAAATGAACGAATTAGGTGTTACTAAATTATTTACAACTCCTGTACAAGCATATATGCCTAATGAATGTGGTATTTATAATATGAGTGGTAATGTTGCCGAAATGGTACGTGGTGGTGACTTATTGAAAGGAGGAAGTTGGAAGAGTGAGATAGAGGAAGTGAAAATTCATAGTAAGCAGGTATTTGATGGTGTGGCGAAGCCGACAATTGGGTTTCGAGTATTTATGGAGGTG
>JAHDHP010000006.1:11445-35655 GCA_020631245.1 Bacteroidota bacterium
GTAGAGACAAGGCATGCCTTGTCTGTACGGCACGCCAAAATGAAAAAAAACTGTATTTTTATAGAAATAAAAATCAGTACGTATGAGTGATCTAAAATTATATCCTTCCAAGCGAACAGGCGCGCTAGGGGCACTTATGGATTTATATGAAGTGGAAGTAGCCTTATTTTACCAAACTATTCGGGAAAAGGTGAGCGAGGAGCAGTGGTCGGCAGTCGTGGATGCAGAGACAAAAGACCCTGATTGTCGATCTATTCAAACGATTTGTCAGCATATGGTGGGAGCGGGCATTTATTATGTAGAGTTGGTGAATAAAGCGGAAAATGCGGAGCATAAAATTGAGGTGAAGGAACTGCCGATTCTGACGAAAGCGGATTTTGAACCTCGAATGGAAGCGATGATGGATTTGCAACGGGCACAGTTTGAAGGACGTTGGGATTTGTCGGATGAGGAGATTGAGAAAATAGTGGTCAAAACAGGGTGGGGGACGACGATTGAACCTGAGAGCTTGTTGGAACATGCGGTATTACATGTCATGCGGCATCATCGACAAATTTTGCGGTGGTTGGAAAATTGGAAGGCATAAATTAAGTATTTAATTGTTTTTCCATTTTGGGTAAATATCTCCCTGGAATAGAGCTTTCTTTTTTGCTGATTGTTTGATAGCCATATTTGAGGTAAAAAGAGGCAGCATTGGGGTCTGAATCTAATGAAACTGTTTGAGTAGTGGGTTTCATTTCTTTGATTCGTTTTTCAAAATCAAACAGCAACAATTTACCATAACCTTTGCCAATGTAATCGGGATGGATGAATACGTTTTCTAAATACACTTTTGTTGCTGTTAACCATTTAAAACTATAATAGGCCACTACTTGCCCCTCATCCAGTAGTTTGAAAACTTCATGAGAATCAAAATGATGAGGTAGAATAGTCAATTCTCCCTCCCATATTTTCAATTGTTTCGCACTATATCCCCAATGTGCTTTGGATAGTTTGGTGATTTGAGTCAAAATTTTGTGATCTGTGGATTGTGCTTTTTGGATGGTCATGTTACACTTAATGATCGAATAATTAATTGCTTTTCGATTTGAAATAGATAAGGATAGTCTTTGCTATAAGATTTGAAAACGTATTTATTCATAGGGTTTTTTTTACTTAATAAACATGCCACCTAATTTGGTAAGGGTAACGTTCATAAATCGTATTGTCTTCATTGATAGTAAATCCTTTATTCCCATTCGCTTTTGCTTCTTTAAATAGCGTTCTTGCCTCTTCTTTTTGATCTAACCTTCCTAAGGAAAATGCTTTATAAGCTTGTACATCCGAAAACTCAGGATATAATTCTAATGCCCAATCAAATAATTTAATGGCTTCCTCATATTTGGCTTGTTCATACTTAGAGATGCCATAGTAAAAAAGGTCGAGGTGATGCACTAAGTCTTTTTGCCCACTATCAACCATTCGCTCAATATCTGCTTTAAAAATCGCTTCTGCCTTTTCAAATTGATTGAGTTGTAAATAACTCAAGGCAATATAAAAATCATAAGAATGATCCATTTCATATCCTCCTGGTAATAATTCCTTGGCTGCCTCAAAATCTTTAATTGCATCTTCATAATGTCTGGCAAAGATACAACTCATAAAACCACGATAAGATAGATAGTTTTTATCATAGTACACTGCCTTATCCAAAAAAGGTTTACCCAATTCATGTTTTCCTTGTTTATAAAGAGGCATTGCTTTTTGTTGCCACAAAAGAGCAATAGTTGAATCTTCGGCTAAGCCCTTATTTAAAATAGCCTGTCTATCTGGTGAGTACAAGCCATATTGACTCGCTTCTTCTATATATTGATCGGCTATTTTTTCTTTTCGTTCTTTATCAGCTTTACTAGGAGTTGGTGCAAACTGAAGAGCAACTTGTGCTTGTTGTATTGTTGGATCAACTGGTTGTTGTTGACAACTTAAAAAACTGATCAACAAGAAACCAATCAATAGGTAATAATGCATAGTGACATATTTTAAAGATTATCTTAAGATGTTTTTTATAAGCCTGATTCTAAAATCAATTCAGCATCTAAATACTCTTTACTTATACCCTTTTTCATAAGATTGGTTCTATTTATGTTATAATAATGATACTTATTTTCCCTTTTTACGCCCATTACTTTTCTTTGAAAAGTCAATATTTTGCTGTAATATTAGCACATTATGTCAAAGCCTATAACCTCATTTGCAATATTCCCATTAGCGGCTTATGCTATTGTGGGTTTCATTGGTGTGCTTACACTCATCTATGGCAAGTTTATTTTAAGCCCCATTTTATACGGAATCTTCTTTGCCATACTCATTGCACCAGCAACCAATTTTCTACAAAAATACATACGGTTTTACCCCTTGTCATTTATCACCGCAACCCTTTTTAGCCTGATGATAATGGGAACACCTATTCTACTTTTGTACGCCAATTTTGGAAACCTCATCACCGATCTCACGAATACACCACTTAATATTCCTAGAGTACTAGAGATTATACAAGAAAATACGGAGAAATACAGTATTTTTCAGGAATTGAAAATAGGTGACTTTATGTCCTATATCAATGATATAGCCACCCTTTTACTCTCCTTTGCCCAAACCTTTGTACAAAGTAGTGGCTCCTTTATTTTTACCATAGGTTTTGCCTTTATTTTTGCCTATTATTTCAGTGCTTCCTTTACCCAATATAAAAATACCCTTTACCAAAAAAGCGACCCGAAACATCATGCCCATTTTGATGCCATTATCCAGGAAGTACCTAAAGTGGTTCGCTCTTATGTAAAAGGCATCTTACTAGTAACACTCATTCTTGCCATCCTCAATTCCATTGCCTTTGTAGTAATAGGCTTAAATAACGCCATCTTTTGGGGAGTCATCATTGGTATTTTCGCCATTATACCTTACATAGGTCCTTTTCTAGCGATCTTACTAGTCCTCATTTACAGTACTCTTAGTACAGGAGCTTTATTTCAACCCTTCCTGATCTTAATCTGTTTTGTCATCATTCAACAAATCGAAGGAAATTTCATTACTCCCAAAGTAGTAGGCGATCAAATCAATATTAGCCCCTTATTTGTCATTCTTCTCGTCCTCTTTTTTGGGCGAATATGGGGGGTAGAAGGGATCATTATCTGCTTGCCGATGGCGGGTGTTATACGAGCTATTATCAATGTCTTTGATGATGATAATGTATGGGTACGGCTTATTTCTCCTTCCGACGAATAGACCATCTCCAAACATAATCCTTTCTGTGGTGTTGTCTTTGCAAATAGCAATCTATGAAAATTCTATTAACAGGAGCTACTGGTTATATTGGCAAACGATTATTACCCGTACTTGCCATGCAATACGAAGAAGTAATATGCTGTGTACGCGACATTGACCGTTCTGTTATTCCTTCCTCTATCGCCCATAAAGTGAGCCTAGTAGAAGTTGATTTTCTAGAACCCGACAGCCTACAAAATATTCCCAAAGATATACAAGCAGGCTACTACCTTATTCATTCGATGTCTTCCACCAGCAAAGATTTTACGCAACTTGAAATTCAAGCAGCGAAGAACTTTAGAACCTACATGGATCAAACCGAAATTGAGCATGTGATTTATCTCAGTGGAATGACCAATGAAAACGAACTCTCCGAACATTTACTCTCTCGAAAAGCCGTAGAAGATGAACTCAATAAAGGTAAATATGCCCTCACCACGCTTCGAGCAGGAATTATTATTGGTTCGGGAAGTGCCTCCTTCGAAATTATTCGAGATTTAGTAGAAAAGTTACCCATCATGATTGCTCCTCGATGGCTACATACGCGTTGTCAGCCGATTGGTATTCGCGATGTGATTACTTTCTTAGATAAGACCTTATTACAAGAAGAACTATACCATCAAAATTATGATATTGGAGGCTCCGATGTATTGAGTTACAAACAAATGCTAGAAATATTTGCCCAAGTAAGAGGCTTAAAACGCTACATTTTCACCGTTCCTGTCATGACTACTAGGCTATCCTCCTACTGGCTATTTTTCGTTACCTCCACTACCTATTCTCTAGCTGTCGCATTAGTCGATAGCATGAAAGTGGAGGTCGTATGTCGGGATCAATCACTAGCTGAAAAACTAAATATCCAACCCGTTTCGTATCGAGAATCGCTCCAAATGGCCTTTACTAAGATAAGCCAAAATGCCATCGTTTCGAGTTGGAAAGACTCCCTCATTAGCGGGCGTATTTCAGCCGATATTTCCGAATTTATCAATGTGCCTCGTCATGGCTGTTTTATTGACCAACGCAAATTAGCCCTCAAAAATCGCCAAGCTACCACCCAAAAACTTTGGAGTATTGGCGGAACAGTAGGCTGGTATTATGGCAACTGGCTCTGGAAACTTCGTGGCTATCTCGACAAGCTAAGTGGAGGGGTCGGTTTACGACGCGGACGTACTAATGTAGATAAAATAGAAGCTGGTGATGTGATTGATTTTTGGCGGGTTATTTATGCTAATAAAAATAAAGGGAAGCTACTTCTTTATGCCGAAATGAAATTGCCAGGTGATGCTTGGTTGGAATTTAATATGGTAGACAATCAACTCGTACAAACAGCCACTTTCCGCCCGCGAGGCATCTTTGGACGTCTATACTGGTACTCCGTTTTACCTTTTCACGGTTTTATTTTCAATGGAATGTTACGCAAATTAGTAGGATGATTTGTTGGGCGTGCCCCCATTTTCTCGTTTTGCCCGTTCCTGCGTCCTCGCAGGAACTTCAGGCAAAACGAGAAAATGGGGTCAGGCTATCCGTTTGTAGTTGCCTCATAGAAAAGAGGTTCGGCTAAATCGTCTAGCAGTGTCTTCCTCCGTCAGCCCTGCCAGTCGAAGCCTCACTATCTTTCTATTTCGGCAAGCTACCACTACTATCCTTCACGCAAAAGGCAACTATATTTTTTATCAGTTATTTCTTGATAGAGCAACCAATTGATTTTGTAATTCTAATGGGAGGTTCTTGTCCATTTAAAAGAGCATCAACTGCCATTTCTACAAATTTTTGGTCAGCATCTGCCGCATTTCTAATATCATTATCAATGGCTCCAATATATTCTACTCGGTTCCCTTTTTTAGTCTTCTGCAAAACAAAAATTTGAGGAGTCTTGGTAGCTCCAAATTGAGCATATAATTTTTTCCCATCTTCAAATAAGTAGGGAAAAGTAAACCCTTTATTTTGTGCCCGTATCTTCATGTTTTCATAATTGTCTTCTGGATAAGTGAGCGGGTTATTCGGATTAATTGCAATAACGGGGTATCCTTTTGATTTGTATTTCTTATCCAATTCAATGATTCGATCTTCGTAGGCTACCGCATAAGGGCAATGGTTACAAGTGAACGTGACAATAAAACCTTTAGCATCTGGAAAGTCACTTAAAGAAACCATCTTTCCATCAATGTTTAACAAAGAGAAATCAGCTACTATATCGCCAATATCGTATCCGTAGTCCGTGTTTTCAACTGAAGTATGATTAACTACTTCTTCTACAACAGGATTGTTGTTAATACCTGACCATGCTCCCAAAAAGAACATACTCATTAGGATTGTTAGTATGAAAATATTTTTCATCATTTTTAGTTATTTATTTTAATGTGTTAGTGGTTGGTTCAATAAGTGAAATCAAGACAGCCTCTTAGCTTGGATTTACAGGAATAACAATAATATCGGGTTCTTTGTTGCATTGAATTTGCGCAAGGGATTGTAGTGGTAGCTTGGCGATGTCAGCCGCTTTGTGAAGCAAGGACTAGCAGGGCTGACGGAGGAAGACACTGCTAGGACTATGCTGAACAAGCTGCTGCAAGCCAACTACAAACGGAAAGCCCGACCCGCAGGGATGCGCCCGAAAAAGGTGTCAGGTGAGAGGGGTCAGGAGTCAGATTTTGATAGAGACACGGCATGACTTAATCTATACGATCAGTCATCGTCCATAGAAAGGATTCATAAATTAATTGACGTTTTATCATGAGACGCCATAAATGGACGGCTGTACAATTTTATCCAAACTTTAAAATCCTTCATTCCTTCAAACCACTCTCTCAATAACCTCTTCCTTTCTTAATCAACTGTTTATAAGTCATAACTAATTTCGGATCAGCATTGGTTTTTTGGAGTTGTTTACACAAGTCATCCGCCTGCCAATAATCTTTATAAATATCAATCATCAAATCGAGCTGGGCCTGTATGACACGTATATTATCTGCGTCAATTTTACGAGCTGCTTTGTAAAACAAGAGTGCCTCTTCACCATCATTTTCTTTACGAATACAGTAATTACCTAAATTAACCAAGAAGTGAGCAAATTGTTTTTTTTCGTAATGAGTGAGGCTTTCATCGATTTTCACTTTTTCTAAGCGTTTTAGGGCTGTTTCGCGGGCTTGATTATAATAGCCTTTATCTAAGTAAACTTCGGCAAGAGGTATATAGGGAGCTTGGTAGTACTCTTTTTCCAGATCAATCGCATGTCGAAAATAATGAATGGCTTTGTCATGATCTTCTTCGAGATAAAAGGCAAGTTGTCCCAAGTAAGTTAGTGCCTCTGTTGTAGAAGGTAGATTGTAGCCGCGTCGTGAGCGCATTGAAAAACGAGAATCAGTTTGTGGAGGAAAGTGATAAGGTTGATGGTCAATGTATTTCTGAAAATATAGTTGGGCATTTTCGTGATCAAATTGATTGAAATAATATTCTCCTAGATAAAAATAGGTGGTGGGATTGATTGTATATTGTTTTTCAAAAGTAACTAGGTGGTGGAGTAGGTCAATAAATGGTGCGACTTCTAAAAATTGTAAACGAGGGTAGAGAGCCGTTTCTAAAGAATTGATATAGTGGGTAGGATGAACACTTAGAAGCTCCTTGTAAATGTCTAGTAAATCGATAAATTCGTTGAGATAGGATAAAATTTGTTTGGTGGCATATTCTTCATAACTAATAGTGGGTTTTTTTATCTTGATATAACGTTGTTGCATCGCTCCCATCTGCATCTGTCGTGCTTTATGCTTCTTTTGGAGGTATTCTTTTTCAAAAGGACGAAAAAGAGAACAAGCGTTTTTAAATTGCTGCCTTGTTGCTTCTTTGGGAGCTGTTTGGTCAAAAAAAATATTGACTAATTCACGCATTTTTCCGTATTCTTTATGTACATACTGAGTGCTAAGCCAATGTTCGACCATAAAAGCTAATCGCGGGTCAAAAGCACTTTCTAGTGGTAGGGTAAGAGCTAATGTAATATTGTTGATATCATCCGATTGGAGAAGGGTTAATATCTGGCGAAGTTCTTGGTGACTATAATTCATGAAAAAGGCAATTATATATCTTGTTAAAGTACGATAACTTTGGGAATAACCACGTTGTGTTAAAAATAATTCATTTTTCTTTTCTATTCAGGCAACTCTTTTAATTGAAGAGGTAACATAGTAAGAGACAATGTATGTTAGATGATTAAAAACGAAAAACAGTTAATACAAGCTTGTTTGGATGGAAATCCGAAGGCGCAGCGACAGCTCTATCAGCATTTTTCAGGAAAAATGATGGGGATTTGTATGCGTTATGCTAGTGATCGGCCCGAGGCGGAAGATATGTTGCAAGATGGTTTTTGCCGAGTATTTACTGATTTGTCGAAGTTTAGAGCAGAAGGTCCACTAGGTGCATGGATACGTAGAGTGGTTATTAACACTGCCTTACAGCATTTGCGCCGCAAGAAGACACGAATGTTCCCGACAATTGAACTACAGGAAATCAAAGAAACACATCTTTCTGCAGAAGACATCATTAGTCAATTTAGTGCCCAAGACTTATTGCAAATTATCCAACAACTCCCTCCTGGTTATCGAATGGTATTTAACCTCCATGCTATTGAGGGCTACTCGCATGAGGAAATTGCTGATCAATTGGGAATTAGTATTGGAACTTCAAAATCACAATTATCAAAAGCACGGGCGACAATTAAAAAAATGTTAACTAGCGAAACCAAGCAGCAGTATGAAAGAAAACTCTACCAATAAACATGAAGTTGACAAGGCTTTTGAACAAGTCTTTGAAAACTTTGAAGTAACTCCATCTCCAGGGGTTTGGGAGGGAGTACAGCAGACGACTGCCACTAATAGTGGGGCTGGCTTAGGTACGTCTCCACCAGCGTCTTGGTTACAGGTGATTCAGAGCATCCCCTATTTGAGTAATATCTTGATTTTTGGATTGATCACTGGTATTACGCTAGTTGGTGTTTATCAGTACCAAAACATTGGTAAAGCAAGTGCAGCTAAAGATTTTATGCAACAAATTTTAGTGGATATTCCTGCGAATAAAGAGGAATTGAAAAAAGAAATTAAAAAAGTAGTCAAAAAAACACAGAGCGATAACCACAAAGATCACAGAGGAGAAACACAGAGTATACAGAGAGGGGAACACAAAGATCACGGAGGAGAAAACCACAGAGATCACAGAGAAGAAAGAGTCTCTAAATCTAATGGAAGGAAAGAAAATAAAAAAATAGAAGAACAACAGGCAACCTTAATGCCTGAAACAGAAACATCTAATCAGAATCCTACAAAACAAAGTATTGTTTCTGTGTCTAGTAGGGAAACGAATGCTCCAACAGTCATAAAGCCCATAACAGAGAGCTTGACACAGGAACCTACTTTTTTAACTAAGAATTTATCCGCAAGTCGGTCTAATACACCGACCATTAATGGCCAGACTGTGATGTCAGAAAATATACAGTCTTCATCGCAGCCTGTGCCATTTTTAATTTCTGATGATGAAAAACTTAGTGAAACAGGAATCAATGAAGTGAATACATTGATTCCTTCCTTTCCTTCCTTATCTACAACTTTGACTAACCAAGTGCCTCTTAATTCAAAAGGGGAAAATATTGAATCAAGTAAAGATCTTCAACAAGTAACTACTACTGTGACGATTCCGCTACCTACTTCTATTAGTGATGTGGAGGAGCAGAAAACAGAAGAGGTAGAAGAAACAGAACTGGAAACGATTACCCTTAAAGTTGAACCTAAGAGCCAATCTGTTGAGTATATTCCTCCTGTTGAAACGGCAAATTCTTCGCCTGTTAATAATACAGAAGCAGGAGCGATTAATGCGGATGTGATTCGTCAGCAGATGATAGAACAAAATCGTATCAAGGCTTTATTAGTAGCACCTATTCCTAGTCTTTCTGCTACTGACGTCGAGGATAAACGCTCCAATATTACTTCTGATGAGGAAATAGCACCCAATTCGCTGGAAGAGAAACCTGTGAAAGTGCCTTCTTTATTAGAATTGCCAGATACAGATAAAAAACTCGATAAAATACAAAAAAGAGCAGCAAAGGCAATGAAAGCAACGGCTAGTATGGCTCCTAAAAGGCCTCGCTTACCTCAGCAATTTAGTGTAGAGGCTTATTTGTCATTGGCTTCTTCTTATCGTTTTGATGTGCCATCTTCGCAGGAACCTATTGCTCCCTGTTTTTTCTGTCCTTTTGAAATGATAGGTGATTCAATTATGTTCGAGGAACAGATAAGTGAGCGTCCAAACGCTACTTGGGAAGGGGGGATTCAACTAAATTATACCATTGGTGCATTTGAATTGGGTTTGGGAGTAAATAAAGGAGCTTATAGCCTCCGATCTGTGGAACCAGCAAGACAAATCACTTATTTAGGAGAACATAACTTCTTTGGTGATACAATTACAACAGCACTTCAGGGTACTCATGGGTTTTGGGTATTACCTACCATACTTTTGGAAAATGGAGTGGATTTGGAACAGGGAGAGACTTTACGACTAGATATAAATAGAACTGAGACTGTTCGACGATTAACTATTCCTTTGAATATTCGAGTAAATCATCACTTTGGGCGTTTAGGTGTCTTTGCAGAAGGAGGAGTAGGCATTGATATTTTTAATAGCTTTCGATATAGAAGTTTCGATAACGTATTTGTTAAAGATAATATAGTTCCTCTTAGCTCTTCTTTACTTCCAGGTGGTTTTATCCAAAATTCTCCAACACCTGTGGCTAGTTGGTCTTATCATGCTGGATTGGGTGTTTTGTATCATGTTGGAAGACGTTGGAAATTATTGGGGAATATTAACTTTAGAAGTACCTTTCAGCCTATTTCGGTAGGATCGGATTATCATCCTTATAATATCGGTGGACGTGTCGGTTTGGCCTATAAGTTTCGCCCTTGGAGTAAAAAATGACCGATATTTGCCTTACCCTAACAATATTGATCGTATTTTTGAGCATCTAAATACGATCAATATTTCATGAATCAACAAACTCCTTTGGCAAAACATTGGAAGTATCTACTGATTACTTTCATTTTTATTTGGCCCTTCCTCTATCTGTTTCGTTATGTGATTGCCGACCAATCTTTTTCCTTGAAGTTGAAGATGGATGTGGTTTACTTTTATTTTTGTAAAGTATACTTACTCGATGCACTCACCAATTTTCGCATTCCCTTATGGACGAATGCCGAAGCTTGTGGCTTTCCTTTTTTTGCTAGTCCTTATAACCAAGTCCTTTATCCACTAAATATTCCACTCGCGCTCTACTATAAGCTGGTAGGCGGTTTTTCATGGATAGATGGGCAGCGTTTTTCGGTTTTAGGCATTTCTCTCTTTGGCCTGAATTTGTTTGCTTGGTTACAAACGATTAAGGTCAATTGGCGAGCAGCTTTCTTTACCTGTCTTATTATGTGTACTGGCTTTGCTTTGGTAGGAGTTGTCAATCGCTTTCCTGCTACACACTCTGCTGCATGGATCATGATGATTGTTTGGGGCATCACTTTAGCCATTAAAAAGCCTATAAAAGGAGGTTTACTAATAGGAATTGGTAGCTTTATGTTATTGACGATTGCTTATGCCTATTCGATTTATTACTCTTTTGCTTTCCTATTTCCCTTCTATATTTTGTTAATGCTCTTTCCCAAAACAAGGGAAGCGATTTATCCAACGAGTACCGCACCGCGCCTTATTCCTTATATTGTAACAATTGGCTTATCCTTTCTGATACCTTTGGTATTATGCGCTCCTTACTTGTATGAGATGTTTTCACTGAAAGATGTGGTAGCAGGAAGGAGTGATTTTAATGCCGTTTACCTCGCTAAAAATGGCTTTACCTTTACCCACCATATTGCCTCTTGGATTATGCCTTCCTATTCTAGTTTTAAGGGTTGGTATTATATGGGTTTCTTTCCTTTGTTTATCATACTGAGTTATCTCATTAATTATTTTTATCCGCTCACTAAGCAAAAGGCCAATCGTACTTTCTTGCTTATTTTCTTCGGTTACTTTTTTATCGTGGCCTTAGCAACACAAGGAAATAATTTCTTTTCTCGCGCTTTGATGAATTACCTACCTGGCTTTGCAGGATTAAAAATTGTAAGCCGTATTAATGTGGTATTATTACCTTTTCTAGCCTTATTACTTGCTCAATCTTATACCTTTTTTGAAGGCTTATTGAAGGATAAATCGAATCGACTAGCGAATTTTCAAGAACGCTTACCTCGATTTGTAGGCATTTTTGGAGTCTGTTATTTGTTAATTTTGGTAGGGCAATTGCTCTTCCATTTCTTGGGTACTCCCGAAGAAATCTGGACTAATAATATGGCGACTCATTTCCCTGACTTTCCGAATTATTTTTATATTCCTGCGGGCTTTATCTCCCTCCTTGTATTTCTTGGAATCACTTATATGCTAGGAAAGAAAGACGAATCGACTTTTACTTTCTTGCCTAAGAATGCCTTACTTTATAGTTTACTGCCCTTGATGATTGTTGTACTCAATGCTTTTAGTGTGCGAATGGAGTCGAGTAAAATTTGTTCGGCAAATAAAAATCCCGCCAGCTTTCGGAAGCCTTTGGATTTGAATAATGTAAATGAGATTTTCTTTGTTTCTCCGCGGACTTATAATGTCGCGATGTCTGGGGTAAAAACAGATCAACCTTTTTCTGCTCTACATCACGAAAGATGGTATTATGAGAGTTATCGTCGATTTTTGAGAAAGAAAGCAGGACAAGGAAACTTCCAAACGGTAAATAAAGAGAGTGTGCCTTTTTCGGTCAATACCTTATTAGGAGTACAGGGAGGACGCAAATTGTTTTTTGCGAAACACATTGATTATAAGAATGTAAAAACATTTTTACTAGAAACAGCAGCACATGAACAGGCTAGTGGAACAGCTATTAATATTCATAAGTATGATGGTGATTATGTAGAATTGACGATCTCTGCAAAGCAGGCAGGTACTTTATGTTTTATAGATAATTGGGATAAAGATTGGTCGGCAAAAATGAATGGAGAAGAGATTCCAATACGTCGTTTATTTGGAACATTTAAGGCGGTAGATGTGCCTGTGGGCAAACATCAAATTCAGTTTAATTATAATCCCTTTCCGATCAATTTAGTCCGCAGTTTTCCTGATTGGTCAAATTCTGGTGAACTTTTACCAGGAAGTGGGCTTATAAAGCCATTAGATTTGGAGAAGATTAGACTCTCTAAGGAAAAAACAACGGATGGCGAGTTGGTGAATAGCGAAGAACTCAACCAATTATCACAACAGCTAGTAGTGGATCAAGCGATAAGGTGGCAGGATTTAGTAAAAGTGAAACGCATGGATGGTGGTGGAATACAATCCAGACATCGGAAAATGCAATGGGGACTTTCGGGAGCATATTCTACAACAGAGTTAGCAGATAGCACCAATGGAGCAGTTGAAATTATCCTTACTGAAAATCGTAATTATGGTGCGATTGGTTTTTCGATGGAGAATAAAGATGCGAGTCTACAAACGATAGGGCATAGCTTTTTTATGACTCCTAATGGTAGTATTTTGATTTATGAACGAGGAGATTCAAGAGGTAAGTTTGGTGAGTGGGCAATAGGAGATACCTTGCGAATTGAACGAATACAAGATCGTGTATTATATCGTCAAAATGGGAAACTACTCTATATTTCAGGAATTAAAAATTCGGGTGCTTTGCATGTGGATGTTGCTTTTTTACATAAACGTTCTACCTTCGATAATATAAAGTCTTCTTTTAAATAACTTACATGAATCCGCTCGCACTACTACTACAAAAAATGAATGATCAGGAGGTATGGGAAAAGACCATTTCGCTAAATCGAAATGATTACTTGAAAATGGAAGGAGAAACAAATACAAACTTGTATTTCATTTTAAGTGGTAGTTTACGATTGTTTGTTGCCGATGACCATGAAGAACATACCATTCGATTAGGATATACTCATAACATCATTACTGCCCTTGATTCTTTTATATCAGAACAAGCATCTGATATATACATACAAGCCATTAAAAAAACGAGTGTATTGGTAGTTTCTAAAACCACATTTATGAATTTTATTCGTAGTTCGAATGAAAATCTAAATCTGTGGATTAGTATTAGTAATCAGTTGATTTATGATTTATTGGAGCGCGAACGCGATATTCTCACCGCCTCACCAGCCGAGCGTTACAAACGTGTATTAAAGCGAAGCCCACAACTTTTTCAAGAAATCCCGAACAAATATATTGCTTCCTACCTCCGAATGACACCAGAAACTTTATCACGGGTCAAAAAAGCTTGATTTGGATCAAGATTTTTTCGTTTTCTCTCCTATATCTTTGTGGTACATCAAAAAATAATTGTACCATGAGAAAAATTGAAATTATAACCACCGCTTTTTTAGTCCTCGTTGGACTTGCTTTTTTGAATGTTGCTGTACAAGCAATGATAGACCCGCAATCAGTGATGGATTTTGTAAATGTAGAATTGGATAATATTAGTGCTAGAAATTCAATAAGAGCTTTTTATGGAGGAGTGAATCTGTTCTTTGCTCTTTTTATAATTTATGGCGCATTTAAAATGAAGCGTGAAGGACTTATTTTGATGACTTTATATGGAGGAGGCTTTGTGTTTGGTCGCCTGTATAGTATTTTACTAGAGGGAAATCCTAGCTCTTTTATTTGGACATGGCTAGGTGTAGAAGGAGTGTTGACCCTTGTATCTCTATTTTTACTTTATCAATTAAAAGCAAAAAAACAGCTTACCACTGAATTCTGACCATTCACCACTGTATTTCTACAACTTACCACAAAATTAAAATAGGTGCTATTATAGCCTTTATATTCGCATTGTAAGACAAAAACAATATTAATTAACTTTGTAAAATGCGAAAAATGAAAAAGTCTATTTTATTTCTATTGGTTATGGGACTTTGTGTTTCTAATGTATTTGCTCAATATGAAGGTACTGGAGAGGGTGAAGATCCTCATACTAGTTTTGGAGAAAGTATGACAGGAGATAAAGGACACGAAGATGGAGCTTACCGACAAGCTCCCCCCGCTCACGCTGTATTTTTATCGGATGCTTATGAATTAAAAAATCCTACAGGACTTGATGAAGGGGAGTATAAGCAATTGGGTGATAATAAGGAGATTAGCTGTATTGAGGTGAAAGAAGGTTTTGTAGCTGTCGTTTATGAAAAGGTTGGCTTTGAAGGAGCATCAAAAGAGTTTCGTGGCCCTGCTACAGTTTCTTTGAAAGGCGACAAGCTTGATAACAAAATAGCTTCCATCAGAATAAAGAAAGCAACAGGAGAGAATGAAAGAAGAATGAATTAGAGGGTTGAACGATCAATGAAAAACGCCCAACGATTATCGTTGGGCGTTTTTCGCGTAAATGTAGATACGTATGCTAGGCGAAGTAGGAAGCTAGTGCGTTATGTCAATTACTTATGAATAGATGTACTAGGGAGGCTAGGTGAGTGGTCACTGAATGACCAAGTGAAGACGGAATAACTTTTTTAACAAAGCAATAAATGTTTAGCCGAATAAATGATTTGGACTAAACACTAAAGTATTTCGATCACTAAGAGGCTGTCTTGATTTTACAATCAGGTTTAGAAAAGCCCTCTTTTTCGTCCCAATTATGTATGTCTTTTTATCGGCACGTAGTTCCACTATGCGCCTCAAAAAAGTCTACATTGGGACTAAAAATTTGGACTTTTCAACTCCAATTCTAAAATCAAGACAGTCTCTAAAAAAATGAAGAAAAATGAAAATTTTACTAAATATAATATTTGTAAGCATTGGTTTATTGTTCTTAGAACATCCTCTTGTTGCACAAAATACATTCGAAAAAATTATAGATGTTAATAATGATAACAATAGAGCCTATGATATTAAGGTAGCTTCAGATAGCACATATATACTTGTAAGTGATGGGTTTTATTATAATCAAGAAGATAGCAGCAATTTCGCTAGTAATACTATTTTCAAATTAGATAAAGAGGGTAATACCATTTGGCAAAAAAGTTTAGACGTTTATCCAAATGGAATACAAGCTAGAGATTTACCAAATTCTTTGATAATTAGTAAAGATGGAGGCATTTTATTTTTGGGAATTACATATAGTGAAGAAAGAGAAGAGTATGATAGTTATTTGTGCAAACTTAGTAGTGAAGGAGATAGTTTGTGGTGTAAAACTTATGGAGGTACTAAAAATGACTATCCTTACACAATGGTAGAAACACCTGATGGCGGTTTTGCGTTCGCAGGTGTTACGTATTCTTATGGCGATACTATTGGCGATGCTTTTTTAATGAAAATAGATAACTTAGGTAATTTATTATGGACGCAAACTTATGGAGATAAAGGAGAATATGATGTTTTGGGATATGTGTATGTAGATAATGACGGTGGCTTTATTCTTTCAGGATTTGAGAGAGATTCAGTAAGAAATAGAAAATCCTATGTGGTTAAAACAGATGAGATGGGTAATGAGATATGGTCTCAAACCTATGGAACACCAATGGAACAAAGTTATACAGCTCATGTGATACCTGCTAGTAAGGGGGGCTATTGGATGAATGATGGCTTAGATATGACCTATAAAGAAGATACAATATCAGGTACTTTTTATATTGCCCAACTAGATCAACAAGGCACTATTAAATGGCAAAGAGAATTTTACTCAAATTGGTGGAAAGAAGGTAGAATAGCTGAATTAAGTGATGGCAATTTAATGATTGTTGGTTTTGAACGATTGGGACCTTCTTTTTGGGGGGAGGTAAATGCTTGGGCAACTAAACTTACACCACAAGCCGAGGTAATATGGGATCGAACGTATGTCTATAAGACTTCCAGTCTAGCAGAAACTGATCCTCCCCTTATAGATAGGAGCCACTTTATGGTTGGCAAAGAAACTTTAGATGGGGGATTTATTATGACAGGTGGAGCAGACACAGACCTATATACAAACGGTAAAGTCAATCAGCAAGCCTGGCTCCTAAAAGTAGACTCAAATGGTTGCTTAGAACCCGACTGTGGCGATGAAATCGTTTTATCTATTGAGGAGGCTAATGAACAGATTTTAGCTCCTATTGCCTCCTTGCAATCTTCTCCATTTACCCTTTATCCACAACCTAGCACTTCTAATACTATTTATTTAGAATTGCTTGCCTCCTTCCAACTAAAACCAGCTACACAAGCACGTATTTATGATTTACATGGTCGCCTAATTTTACAACAGGCTATCACAGAACATCTCAATAGTATGAACGTGGCTTCATTGCCCAAAGGCTTGTATTATTGTGAGTTGGTAGGAGAAAATGGAGAAGTGTTGGGAGGTAGCAAGTTAGTGAGGTAGTTAGAGTAGATAATATATGGATTTCATAATGATTGACGTTTTATCGTGAGACACCATAAATGGACATACGATGTATAATGAAGGGTAAAAGTACTTCCGTCGCACGTAAATCGTCGCATGTTGCCCATTTCCAGCGTTATAGATTTGTAAAGATGATTCATTGTAAAATATGCGATGTATAATGTGAGATAAAAGTAATAGCGAATATAGCGTAACGCTCATTCAATCATTCAGTCATGCGCTCATCTAGTCATGAACCCACCCCTAACCCCTCCGAGGAGGGGAATTGCGTGAGGGATAGCAGTGGTAGCTTGACGAAATAGATGCCATTTGTGGAGCAAGTACTAGCGGGGCTGACAGCGGAAGACACCGCTAGTACTATGCGAAACTGGCAGCTATGAGGCAACTACAAACGGATAGCCCGACCTTTTCTGCTTCGTGCCTGTTCATGCGTGGACGCATGAACGGGCGAAGCAGAAAAGGGCACGCCCCCCAAAAAAACAGACACCTGAACCCTGCCCTCTTAGCCTTATATGGTACTCAAAATCTCCTCAAAAACCTTTATAAAACGATCTACATTCTCCTTGCTAAAACATAAGGGAGGCTTTATTTTTAGTACATTATCATAAGGGCCATCTGTACTGACTAAAATATAGTTTTCTTTGAATTTGTTTTTGATAAAAGCGGCTTCTTTAGTAGCGGGAGCTAGACTATTTTGATTTTTTACCAACTCCACTCCAATAAACAAACCCGACCCACGTACATCGCCAATAAGTGGGAATTTACTTTGTAAATGACGCAGTTGCTCCATGAAATAAGTGCCCACTTCTAGGGCATGAGCTTGCAGCTTTTCGGCTGCTAATACCTCTAATACTGCATTACCAATCGCACAGGAAACAGGATTGCCACCAAAGGAGCTAAAAAACTCCATTCCATTGGCGAAAGAATCGGCAATAGGGGTGGTGCAAACAACAGCAGCGATGGGATGACAGTTGCCCATCGGTTTACCTAAAACAACAATGTCGGGTACAACTTCTTGCATTTCAAAGCCCCAAAAATGGGTACCTAAACGCCCAAATCCTACCTGTACTTCGTCGGAAATACAGACGCCTCCTTGTGCGCGAATGGCGGGGTAAATATGTTGTAAATAATGGGGTGGGAGAGGGACTTGTCCGCCACAGCCAATAATTGGTTCGGCAATAAATGCAGCTACTTTATTATTGGTATGTTTCAGTATATCAATTGCATCTTGCGCGTATTTCTTGCCAGCTTCAGGGTCTTCTTTTTTATAAATCCCGCGGTAAGTATCTGGGATAGGGACGGTGAGAATGAAATCAGCTGCTCCTTGGCCGCCTTTTCCTTCAAATTTATAAGGGCTAATAGCAATCCCCAGACGAGTATTACCATGATAACCATGTTCCATCACCATTACCTGTTCAGATTGGGTATGAGTGGCTGCCAAACGAATTGCCAAATCACTCGCTGCACTGCCCGAATTGACAAAGAAAACCTTATTGAGACTTGCTGGGAAAGTAGCCAATAAACGCTCTGCATATTTTGGAAGTATATCATACAAATAACGTGTATTAGTATTGAGTCGTGCCATTTGTTGTTGCCCCACCTCGACTACTTTGGGATGTGAGTGTCCCACTAGTGGAATATTATTATAAGCATCTAAATAAGTGTTCCCACTGGCATCATACATATATTGAAAAGCAGCTTTGGTCATTTTTATGGGCTTCTTATAACTTATTGACATCGCTTTACTAAGGTAGGTATCTCGAAGTCTTACTTCTTCTTGAATGTCAGTTGTGTTATTTAAAGATATGTCGCAAATGTCCATGAAATGGATTGTTGCGCCAATTGGATTGATCGTGAGCCATGAGTGGAGTAATGAAGGGATAGAGATGTGGAAAGACTGTGTGTATTGATAAGCTAGATCAGCCGTTATAAAATAGTAAAGTAGAGACAAGGCTATTTTTGAAAAAGAGTATGCTTGATGATAGTTGAGTAGGAGCGGGGAGATGTGATTGAAAAAATCAGAAACTTGGGTATTTGGGCTAATAAATTGTTGATTAATCTGTATGCTGAGTTCGTATAATAGATTAAATTCTCCATCAGCTAATTGCTTGCGTTTAGAAATGACTTCTACTTGAAATTGTTGGTAAAAATAGTGAACTAGTTTGCGATGATTTTCATTAGTAATAGTGTGCCATGTAGTAGGCTGAAGCAGCCATTTTTCTAAAGCTGTAATGTTGTGTGAATCTTGCTGCATGATCTGTTATTTTACCACAAAATTACACCATTCTTTGTATAAGGAATGAAGATTAAATAAATTTACAATTTTGACTGCTTCTTTTTGCACCTAATTTTGTTAGAAAGCCTCGCCGATGCGCTGCATCGCCTACGTTTTCTGCCTCATTAGGTACAAAAATAATCTATCCAAAAAATTGTAAATTTATTTTATCATCATTCCTAAGTAATAGATTGTAGAGAACTTCACACTTCACACATAGTACGCTGCACAAATACAACTAGTCACCCTCAATTTACCCGATGATAGTAGAAAATGATTTAACGTTTTTTGAATTAAAAGAAGAAGACCTTAAAAAGGTAACAGAGATCAAAAGCCTTTCCCTGTTTGATCAAAAAAGACAGAAATCTCAAAAAACGATTCATAGAATAGCACGATGTAAAAACTTAGAACAATTGACCCTTTATACCAATGGGATTTACCAATGGCCAAGTGAGTTTTTTGATTTGAAACATATACAGTACATTTATTTATATGGTTTGTATAAGGATGCAGCTTTTTTTCGAAGTATAGGCGCACTTCAATCCCTTAAAACCCTTCGACTAAGTAATTGCAACTTACCACCTAATGATTGGGGAACCTTGACCGATTTGAAAAATTTAGAGTACTTGTATCTTAATAAGTGTGCCATACGTAATATGCCTACTTCTTTTAATCAATTGAAAAAGCTGAAGGTATTGGATATTCGTCAAAATACAGCATTAAAAAAAATACCTGCACCTATATATGAATTAGATCAATTACAAGAATTATATGCCGACTCTAAACTCATTCGCAAATTGAATGAAGAGGAACGCCAACTTTTAAGTAAATTGGCTTATTATTATCGCCATTCTGCTACCGAAAAAAAATATGTGCGCCGTTTTCAAGGAGCTTTTCCTAAATTTAAGTTGAGTGATGCACATCGTTTTTTGGCCCTCAACCTATTGGCAAATGATGAAGAGCTTGTAAAGCAATTACAAACGCGCGACTTACTCTTAGATTTAACCACTATCCCACGATTTGATATTATACGAATTGGAGCTATTGATTATTTGGGTAGTCTGTATGGACCTGATTTGATGGATGATATAAAGAGTCCAACGAGTGAATTGACTATTTGTGGAAAGATTCACACCAATAAAAATGATCTGCGTAAGCGACTAAAAGAGGTGAATATTAATTATAAAACAGCTCTAGGCAGCGATACCACTCATATTGTCATTGGACAATCTAGTAAACTGGATCTAGGGGTACTAAAAAGTAATACTAATATTAAGTTCTTAACCGAAAAAATGTTGAATGATTATCTAGATAGTATCGCTCCTCAATATTTGGTAGCCGATGAGGAATTGAGTAGCAACCTCAAACAATTATTATTAGCCAATGACCCTGTTTCGATAGAGTTGGCTTTGCAATTAATGAAGGAAGGTGGAATGCCTAAAAGCATCATCAATGAATTATTTGTGAGTTGGGGAGGACAGCCGCTTGGTAAATTAAAGGATCGTTTAGCGAAATTACTACGTCAAATTAGTTCAACTGCTTTGGGAGATTATGTCAAAAAGAAAGTAGTTTTATACTATATTGGACATCCTTATTACCGTTCCGAATCTAGCTTATATACCTTATTGCGAAAATTAGAAGTATATGAGGAGTTAGACACCATTAAAATTGGTGAAATGCTGTATAAAATCACCTCAAAAGGAACCAAGTACTTGCTTACCAAAATGCCATCTGAACAAAAAATAGCTTTTCTAAAAAGCCTTTGTGAAGGAACAACACTTAATTTATCACATAAAGAATTAACTTCCCTACCCAAAGAACTGGGAGAACTCACCTTTTTGACCAAACTCAATCTGAAAGGCAATCGTTTGCGTTCTTATCCCAAGCAATTGGCTCAATTGGTAAACTTGAAAGAGTTGGATATTAGTAATAATATAGTGGATAAGGGTAAACGCTTACCAGGACTTTTACCTCATTGTAAAATAATTCAATAACCTATCCTTTACTTCAAACGAATATGTCAGAAAAAAGCCCAAACGCCCATTTCTTATCACTCAAAAAAAAGGAGTTAGAAGAAATAAAAGAAATTAAGTCCCTAGCAATTAGCTACAAATTTGATATGCTTTCAGTCATGAAACAATTAGTGAGGTGTGTCAATTTAGAGAGACTGAGTTTTTTTCCAAAAGTAAGTGTTGAATGGTTAGATGAATTTTTCTTATTAAAAAAACTCACTTATCTCCGAGTACATAACCTCCGAAATGCTAAAGTGTTTCTAGAAAATGTGGGCCGTCTTGACAAACTAGAAACCCTCTCATTAAATCAAGCAAAATTTGGAACCAAAAAAGGAGCTGCCAGTTGGGCAGATGTTGGAAGACAAGGCTTTTTTGACAAAGGAAAAAAGAAAACAACAATATGGAATTTACCCCATCTTCATACCTTATTCCTCAACAATTGTAGCCTCAAATTTATACCTGACGAAATAAAGCAATTGAGCAAACTAAAGCACTTAGATATTCGATGGAACAAATTCAATACTTTTCCCACCGCATTATTGAAAATCCCCCATTTACAAGAATTATATACTGATTTGGAGATTCTAGAATATCCAACATCTGAAGTGGAAGATTTTCTAGATCAAATTCCTTACTATTTTCAACATCAAGCCGAAGAAACCAAATACATTAGCGATTGTTTACTTTTTTTTCCTAAGTATAGTATTAAAGGAGATTTACGGATATTAGCAATGCAATTGTTGGCAGATAATGAGCAAAAGTTGGAATCAATACAAAGTTTGTCATTGCTACTAAAAGCCACTCAAATACCGCATTTCGATATTATTCGAATTCGAGCCACCCAATATTTAGCTAAATATTACGGACAAAAAGCGATTGAATATTTAGGGAAAGAAAAGCCCGTCATATCCTTCTGTGGTAACATCTTTACCAATAAAAACGTCCTTCGAAAACGCCTCAAAGAAGTAGGTATAGGCTATAAGTCCAGTATACATGAAACGACGACGCATATTGTCATTGGACAATCCTACAAAAAAGATATTCAAGAGCTTAATAACCCTAAATATCACTTCCTCACCGAATACCAACTCAACGATTACTTAGATAAAATTGCTCCTCAATACTTAGTAGCCGATGATAGTACGACTGACCAACTCAGGCAATTATTGTTAGCCAATGATGAGACCTCTATCGAACTCGCATTCGAATTGATAAAATCTGGTGGATTACCCAAAAACTGTATTACCGAACTCTTTATTTGTTGGATTAGCTTATATCAAGGAAAACTATTCAATAAGGCACAGAAATGGCTCCGACAAGCAGGAAGCCCCCAATTTGGTGATTTAGTGAAAGGATATGTTGGTGGGTTATTTAATGCGGGTAGTAAATATCAACCCAACGAGGAATATCAATACCAAATACTTTGTAGCTTAGAGCAATACGAAGAGTTAAATGTAATGCGCATAGCTTGGTACACTTATCGACAATATAAAGTAGGGGTACAGTACCTGATAAATCACATAGAAGGGGCAGAATTAGTGACATTTTTAAAGGAATATTGTGAAGGTACTAGTATTGATTTGAGAGGTTTAGAACTAAAAGAAATTCCCAAAGAATTATTCGAGCTAGACTTTCTTACTTCCATCAATTTGCATCACAACAAACTCTCAACAAATGACATAATGGAATTCTACAAATTCCCAAATCTAAAAGAATTAATCCTAACTCATAATAGGGGAATATTAAAAAAGGATCGTCCAAATATTCAAAAGGAACTAGTAAATTGTAAAATCAAGTTTATTGAGTAACTTAGGCGAACTAATTTAAAACAATATGGCAGATCAAACCTATACCATAGACCAAGCACACCGTTACTTTGGAGTCACTTATAATAATGCAATTTTTCCCATTATTACCCAAGAAAATCCAAGCCTCGAAGATCAAAGCAAAGCCATTTCTCTAGCACATGCCGCCCTCCTACATTGGGAGGCACATAGCGGCTCAAAAATCGTCAATAAACAGCGCGGACTCTACATGATCGCCAAAGCATACATCTCCGCCAACGACGCCCTCAATGCCCGACGATACGCCCAACAATGCTTCGATATCACCCAAGCACATGCCCCAGAAATGAAAGACTTCGATCACGCCTATGCACACGAAGTCATGGCGCGAGTCGAAGCACTAGCAGGCAATAAAGAAGCCTTTGAAAACTACTATCAACAAGCAACAAAACTAGGAAATGAGCTGAGTGATCCCGAAGATCAAAAAATCTTTCAAGGAGATATGAAAAGCAGCAATTGGTTTGGAATGATTTAAAATCCAATCATCAATCTATTTTTCATTTATTGGGAAATAAACAAAAGTTAATATAAATTTTACATCGCACATCGCACATCGCACATCGCACAATTTTCTAATATGTCCTTCAACTTCTGGCTCAACTACCTCCGCTACACCAGCCTATTTTTCGCCTTCATGGGACTTATGTGGGCAGTGTTAGGCAGCTTCGACCCCTTCGGCATCTACGACCAAATGATGTCCCAAGCCTTCTTCAACACCAACGAACTACCCACCGCCGCCAAGCGCGTCTTCCGCTTCGTCCTCGCCCCCTTCGGAGCCACCGCCATGGGCTACTTCATCCTTCAATACTACATCGCCACCCACGCCGTCGCCAAGCGCGAAAAATGGGGACTAAACGCCATCACCATCGCCTTCTTCGCCTGGTTCTTCCTAGACACCACTCTCAGCATCATGCACGGCGCATGGTTCAACGTCATGATGGCCAACATCCCCTCCTTAATCGCAATGACACCACCCCTCTATTACTTCTACAAAAACATATAAAATTGTGCGGTGTGCGATGTGCGATGTGCGACGAAATTTTTACAACCATAAAAGCGATACCCCCAAAGCCCACGCTTTGCGCGCAGCCATCCGACCTCTGATCTTTGGTTCTTTGCATCAAGGCAAAGAACATCTATCCCAACGGGATAAAATCAATAGCTTAGGACATCGTCCTAAGAAAATAGAACGTTCCCCCGTTCCCCGTTCCCCCGTTCCCCCGTTCCCCGTTTCCCCGTTCAACCGTCCCCCGTTTCCCCGTTCAACCGTCCCCCGTTCCCTCGTTCAACCGTCCCCCGTTCCCCCAATGTCATGGAATTAAGAGATACTCATCTCCTAATATCTTTTTTTGGGGC
>JAHDHP010000270.1 GCA_020631245.1 Bacteroidota bacterium
TGTGAACCAACTACAAACGGATAGCCCGACCTGAAACAGGGATTGGGGGATTGTGGGCTGGAGGGATTGTGTTAGCGTTACGCACCCTCATTTTTTAGCCCACAATGCCATAAGACCTGTGGAAGGGCACGCCCAGTTAATGATGATTGGGTGATTGGGTGATTGGGTAAGAAAAATCATTTCAGATGAAAAAACAATATTCCTCTACGTTAATATTTTACCAATCAAAAACTTAGTATTCCTAAACGATAACTATCTAAGCCAAATCCCATAATAGTGCCTTTGCAAACGGGACTCACATAAGAATGGTGGCGGAAGGATTCGCGAGCGTGTGTGTTGGAAATGTGGACTTCGATGACGGGGGTGGTGATGCTGGAAATGGCATCTCGAAGGGCGACGGAGGTGTGTGTATAGCCTCCTGGGTTGAAGATGATACCGTCGAAGGAGAAGCCTGTTTCGTGGAGTTTGTTGATGAGTTCACCTTCGATATTGGATTGATAGTATATGAGTTCGTGTTGTGGGAATTGTTCTTGAAGGGTTTCGAAATAGTCTTGGAAGGTTTGACTACCATATATTTCGGGTTCTCTGGTGCCGAGTAAATTGAGATTGGGGCCGTTTAAGATCAGTAATTTCATTTGTTATTTTTGTATGAATTGGAGCAGTTATATTGAATCTTTTAAGCATTATTTGTCGCTGGAGCGTTCGCTTTCGGGCAATACAATTGCTGCTTATTTGCGGGATATTGACAAATTTAGTGAATACTTGGCGAATGTCGCTCCTGAATTGTTACTTAGTGGAATAACAACGAAGCATTGTGAGGAGTTTTTGCAATCGTTGGGAAAAATTGGGATTAGTATTCCTTCGCAGGCGCGTATTTTATCGGGCTTGAAGGCTTTTTTTAAGTATTTGGTATTGGAAGGGGTTGTTCCTAAAAGTCCTGTGGAATTAATTGAGGCTCCTCGCTATAATCGCAAATTACCGGTTGTGCTTTCGGTAGCGGAAATTGAAAAAATGTTGGAGAGTTTTGATCAGAGTTTACCTGAAGGAGTACGGAATAAGGCGATTTTGGAGACCTTGTACGCATCGGGTTTGCGGGTGTCGGAGGTGATTAATTTGAAGCTATCGGAGTTGTATTTTGATGTGGGATTTATTCGAGTGATTGGAAAGGGAAATAAGGAGCGAATTGTGCCTATTAATGGGAGTGCGATGAAGCAGATTATGATTTATGTGGAGGAGATTCGTCGCTTGGGAAAGATTAAGGAGGGCAAGGAGGATTTTGTGTTTTTGAATCGTCGAGGTAGTCCGCTTAGTCGGGTGATGGTGTTTTATGTGGTGAAGCAGGCGGCAGAGAATGCGGGAGTAAATAAGGAGGTCAGTCCGCATACTTTTCGTCATTCGTTTGCGACGCATTTGTATGAACGGGGGGCTGATTTGCGGGCGATTCAGGATATGTTGGGGCATGAGTCGATTACGACAACGGAGATTTATTCGCAGGTTAATAATCAGTATTTGAGGGATGCGATGATACAGTTTCATCCGCGGTTTGGGAAATGAGGAACACAGAAGGATTATTAGGAGTCAGGTCAGGGGTCAGGAGCCAGATTTTGATAGGGACAAGGCATGCCTTGTCTGTACAGTCAGTCCATAGAAGGGAGGTTCATGAGTCTACTAAGCTATCAACAAATATCAGCGAGGACGCTGGAAAGAACTAAATGTTCATGCGAAGACGCATGAACGGGCTGCGTCTCCTAATGTTTATCCGAAGACGCAAAAATACGGTTATTATTAAAAACTAAATGAGACTCCTAAACTTGGTAAAATCGGCAATTGGTTAATTCGATCATAACGAATACGATCGAAATAGAAGATGTTTTTACGATTGTAAATATTGGTAACACTTGCCGTAAAATTAAGTCTGGTATTGAGACCTAACACAAAGCTCTTTTTCAGAGAGGCATCAAGTCGGTGGTAATAAGGTAAACGACCTCCATTGATTCTGTCTGCATAAATTACTCCTAAATCTCCATTCTGAGAAATATAATCTACATCAATACCATCTGTAAAGTCGAGGCTTTCGAAGAAACCTTGTGTTTTGGTGAATGGAAATCCAGATCCTAAATTCCAACGAATACTAGCTTCCCAATCAGCATTTTTACCAAAGTTATAGCTCGCCAAGAAGTTCATATTGTGGCGACGATCAAAGTGAGGTGGGTAAATTTGATTCCCATCGTTACGATTTACAAAACCGAGTGAATAAACTCCCCAAAGGTATAAGTTCTTCACATCGTATTTCAAGACCACATCAAAACCATAAGCTTCTCCTTCTTCGATGATATAATTAGGATCTTGGTTAGTCAATTTATTACGATTGACATTTACTAACTGATTAAAACCTTTATAGTATCCTTCCAGATTTAATTCAAGTCCTTCCGCCAAATCGGCTTCCATTCCTACTACTCCATGCAATGCTCTTTGAAGGTTGTTTGGTTCTTTTTCCCCATCAATATTACGAAGGGTAGCTTCTGGTGCAGATAAGAATCCAGTAAACAAGTTTACGACATCACGATCTGACTTGGTACTAATAAAGTTTTGGGTATAGATACCTGCTGCTGCTTTAAAACGCAAGTTGTTATTGACATTATACTTTAAGCCTAAACGAGGTTCTAAAGCGAAGGTAGGTAGAGAAGCATAGAAGTTTATTCGAAGACTTGGATCAACAATTAAGCGGCTATTTAGTAGCTCGGTACGATACTTTAAGAAACCTCCAATTTCAGTAGTAAATTGATTTTCTTCGATTTTCAAACCAAGTGGATTTACAAATTCAAACTCTGTAGAAAAACCACTCATATCGATACCGTACTTAATGTCTGCTCGTGGATAGAAATAACTAAAATTCACTCCTCCATTAAATCCACCAATCGAACTAAAACGCGGCTGCCCATCTGCTTCCACCAATTGGATATTATAATCCGAATAAGAAAATTGACCATCAATAATCATTTTCGATTGTCCTGGCACCAATACAAACTGGCTACCAATCCCCCAGCTATCCCACGAGAAGGTAGATTGTTGTTGGAAGTTGGCGTTATCTCCATAACGGAATCCAGATAAACTCAACTTACTACCATTTCCTGTTACAAAAGAGGCTTTTCCATAAAGGTCAGTAAAATTATAAGGTAATTCGGCTCCATCAATATAAGAATAGAAGACTTTGGAGCTTTGATCGAGGTAAGATCTTTTTGCTGCCATCACAAATGAAGCCGTCGTAGCATCAGGATCATCTTCTTTCAATTTGATAAGCGGACCTTCAAGTACTACTTTAGATAAGAAAGGGTTGGCTGATACCTTTCCTGCCACTCGTTTCTTGTTTCCATCTTTTGTTTTGAGGTCAATAATTGCTGAAATACGTCCACTATGTTCGGCATTAAATCCACCTGTCATCACCTCCACATTACTCAACAAATCTGTTTCAAACACCGAAAACAGACCAATGGAGTGGAAAGGGTTATACACCACAATACCATCGAGTAGTACCTTAGTTTGTATTTGCGAACCACCCCGAATATAAAGCTGTCCCCCTTGATCTCCTGTCAGGATAACACCTGGTAAAACGGTCAGGTACTGCACTAAATCAGGCTCCCCACCTATTGAAGGAATTTTCTGAATTTGCTGTGGACTAATATTAATTGTAGATGTCCGCACTTCTGTTTTTTGCTCTTCTTTTTCTCCTTCAATTACTAGAGACTCTAGTATAATTTTACTTTCACTGATATAGAGTTTCTGATTGAGAATCTTATTGGCAGTGACGGTGATACTTACCTTTGTCGTGTCATATCCTAAGTAGGTACATTGTAATACATACTCTCCTTCTGGTATACGATTGATCGAGAAAAAGCCATCTGTGTTGGCTACCGATCCGAGTGTTGTTCCTTCTAAGATGACATTGGCAAATAATACAGGCTCTCCAGATTCTTTGTCATAAACGAATCCACGCACATCTCCTGTTTGAGCGGAGGCTGTTAGTGTGATGAGCCAAAAGACAAGGACGCTACATCCAATTTTTATAAAATTCATGTTGGTGTTTTGAGTTTTCTTTTCGTTGTTATGAGACGACAATAAGCTAGTACTTTTTTGTTTACCAAGTTAGAGCTTCAGGTACTTCGTCGAAAAGTTGTTTTAGTTCTTGTAAATCTTCTTCTAAGTCTTTGAGTTTTTCAATACTCATTTTTTTACCATAGTTATTATACCATCTTTTCATTTCGTACCAAACACTTTGATAGTTACCTTTTACTATTCGTCGTTTGCAACGCTCCAACCTTCCTACATTATCATTATTTCTGCGTTCCTTATATCGGGATAGCCTATCTATATAATCATCAAATGCTTCTTTCCTTGATGCAGCAACCTACATTATCATTATTTCTGCGTTCCTTATATCGGGATAGCCTATCTATATAATCATCAAATGCTTCTTTCCTTGATGCAGCAAGGGATTCTCTATTCAAGCCTAAAATATCAATTGTATAGTCTGCTCTTTTAAAATCCTTACTTGCTTCATTTTTAGTAATTGGTCGAAAGTAAAATGATCCTAAAATATCAAGTTCTAAAAAATGTAAAGGATCTTCTTCTCTTGGATTGATCAACACAGGATTACCTGCAACAGGTGGAACTCTTACTGTAGCTTTTGTAGGAGTAATATCCTCGAAAACTCCATCCTTTGTTCTAAAGATTGCAAACTTATTTCCTTTTGAAGAGGAGTTACAACCACTACAAGCATAAAGATAATTATCCCAGACAAAAGTAAGGTTAGGATAAATACTTTTAGGAGCAAAATGTTCAATATCAGTACTAGCAGAATCCTCACAATACATACAACGTTGTGTTCTATTAGTACACATTGAGATCAACTTTTCTTTAACCTCTTTAAAAATCCTATTATTAGTTTTATCTCTCCACTTTCCAGCTAACTCTATTTGTTCAGTATAGGTTCTTTTTTCATCAATTGCACTTTGATAAACAGCTAATTGGTTAAGCGAAGCTTGTGACAAAGATTTATTTTCTAACCCTATCATACCTACTTGTTGGGAATATAGTCTTTAACTGATCTAGTTCCTTCTCCTCTTCCTCACTAATTTCGTCTTTCATCAACTTAATATTCAAATCCGCCATTCGGGTCAACATATCTCTCGCTTCAGGTGAACGTGTAATATTATGTCCAAACAAGCTTGTACCATAAGCATCTAGTATATTTCCATACAATAAGCGTTTTAATTCAACACCTGTTATTTGCCCTGATTCTTCCTCACTTCCTGGAGCCGCTAAACGCCATACCGATCCCTGATGGGCAGCATGACAAATTAAGGGGCTATGAGTAGTAACAATGAATTGAATCTTAGGAAAGTATTTTCGAAACCAAGCTCCTATTTTTACTTGCCAAGATGGATGTAAATGAGCATCTACTTCATCAATGATGACTACACCTGGCAAATCGAAATTCATAATGTCTTTTCGAATATTTTCAAAAACCATATCTGCTCCATAAGAACGCACCATTTGACGGATGATTTCGAAGGTCATGCTTAATACCGAACGATAGCCATCACTTAATTCGGTTAGTTTTACTTCATTATCATTTCCATCTTTAAAAAATACGCCATCGGAACTGACGGATGAAATTTGGGTGTGATGTGGTAGTAAATTAGCTTGGTTTATAAATTTAATAATGTCATCTAGAATAGCTCCTTCTGGCTTTTTTTCTAGTTGTTTATACCTGAGAGTAATAAGCCATTCAAGGCATTCGGTAAAGGCGTAGTCTTCCCAAAAAGCAGATACAAAGTGAGCGTATTTAGGATTACTTTCTACAAGCTTTTGTAACTCGAAGTTTCCCCCTAAAAATCGCCTATTGGGTCCAAAAGCTAAACAAAACCAACCTTTTGATCTATCTTCTAATTCAAAGGGTCTATTATTATTACTAACATGTATGCCTCCAGCAAGATTTGATAAAAAAGATTGTTTACTATAAAAAAAATGAGAACTCAGTTCTGCACTAAGATTATCATAAGGTTTTTCTAATAATAGTATAAACGTTATTTCCCCTTCATTTTCTCCTTTACGCAACACATCCCCTTTTCCTATCATACTAAAAGAATCCATATCCATCAAAGCAAGCGTCAACGCCCTGACCACCGATGTCTTCCCCGCCCCATTATCCCCAATAATCACATGCCATCCCGCGTAGTTATCCTCTTCGAAAGAAAGTGTCAACTCTCGAATAGATCGAATATTTTTGATGCCTACGCGTTTTAAATACA
>JAHDHP010000271.1 GCA_020631245.1 Bacteroidota bacterium
AAGCTTTGTGAGGCTTTTACTAGCAGGGCTGACGGAGGAAGACACTGCTAGTAATTTAGCCGAACGAGCTTTCTATGAGGCAACTACAAACGGATAGCCCGACCCCATTTTTTATGTGTAGATGCCATCAGCGAGGACGCTGGCGGAAGCACCTGCACATAAAAAATGGGGGCACGCCCAACGTATTTGGTGACTGGGTGATTGGATGATTGAGTGACAGGGTGATGGGTTAGTATTTCATGACTTTCATTATTCGTTTTTCGTTTCCTGCTTGTACGTGATAAAAGTAGGTGCCTGGTGCTAGATTTTCACCATCCATAGCAATGGAATAGATGCCTGGTAGTTGTTGTTGTTTGTGGATGATGCCTAATTGTGCGCCTTTCATATCGAATATGCTTATTTGTACGAAAGCTGGTTTGTCGAGGGCATAACTCAATTTGCTGGTGGCTCCGAAGGGGTTGGGATATACATTGAGGATATGTAAATTTTTGGGAGCGATAATGGCATCGTTGAGGCCTACATGATTGAAAATGGTTGGAGGATGGAGGGGTGCGGGTAGTGGAAAATCGCTTTTCATGGGGCGAGCTTCTTCTGCAACTTGTAGGAAATTATCTTTGTCGAGGGTGTACCAAGATTGGTCTTGGTAGACGGTGTCACTAGGATATAGTTTGGAGGAGACCCAGTACCAATCGGCTTGTGCTTGGGTGGTGGTGATGTCGAGGATAAAGTAGCCGTGATCAACGAGGTTGAGGTATTTTCCGTGTGGGTTTTCTCGAAGCAATAAGGGGGTAATTGCTGCTGGATCCAGATCTAAACCAATTTCATCGAGGTTGCTGGAGGTGATACTACTAGCTACTAATTCTACTCCTAAAGCTCCTTCGCCTGTTTCATTATTGTAACTGTCTTCATCGAATGGATCTTTGGCGACATCGGCGGCAATTCCTAAGTGAATGTCTCCTGTCATGATGATGATGTTTTCGATATTATTGGAGTCTATATGTTCTAGGAGGCGTGCTCGTTCGGGTGAATAGCCATCCCATGAATCTTCGGTGCCGATGAAGTTGAAGGTATTGATGGGAGAAAAGACAACTTGGTTGCCCAACAATCTCCATTGGGCGGTGGAGTTACTTAGTTCGTTTACGAGCCAATTGTATTGTTCTTGCCCTAAGATGGTACGTTCGGGGTCATTGATGACTAAAGAACTGGTTGATTGTTTTTGGCGTCCTTCTAGTCGGGTATCTAGCATGAGGACATCGAGGAGATTGCCATAGCTAAATTTGCGGTAAATTCGATAGGGTGCTTCTGGAATTTTTTGATCGCGAATTGGCATCCACTCGAAATAGGCACGCTGTCCCATTGTTTTGCGATCTTCCCAGTCCCCTTCAGTTGCTGGGTCATGGTTATCTGCTCCATCTTTGTAGGAGTTATTGGAAGTTTCATGGTCATCCCAGATACAGATAAATGGGTGTTGTTGATGGGCAGCTCTAAGATCGGGATCAAGTTTGTAGGAGTTGTGTCTTAAGCGATAGTCTTCTAAACTGATGATTTCGTAATCGGGTAATAGAGGTTCTCTTCCTTCTACTCTAGGTTGCCCTCCATATTCGTAAATATAATCGCCGAGGTGAAAGACCGCATCAATATCGTGTTGTTTTGCAATGTCTTTATAGGCATTGAAATAGCCTGCATTGTAATCGGAACATGATCCTATTGCAAATCGCAGGTGATCTATATTGCCTGTAGGTAAGGTGCGTGTTCGACCAATGAGCGAGTGTTTGTCATTGGCAATAAAGCCATAGTAATAGGTAGTGCCTGCTGTGAGGCTATCGACATCAATTTTGACGGTAAAGTCTATTTCTTTATTGGTACTAACACGCCCCTCACGGACAATATTTGTGAGAGCGGTATCTGTGGCAACTTTCCATTCAACTTCTATTGTTTCTTCTAGGTTTTCGGTTGTTAGTCTTGTCCAGATAATCACTCGATCTTCTAGTGGATCGCCTGAAGCTACTCCATGATAAAAGGGAGCTAAGGCTTCGTCGAGATAAGTAATTTTGTGTAAGTGATCATTGGGTCTTGAAATAAGTGTTACTCCACATTCGATGGAATTATTTTGTGCCCAAAGTTGATTGAGAGGCAATATTAAAATTAATACTACTAAGATAATGCGATACATACTAATTATTCTATTTAATGAAAATTTATGACAGTTATACCTAAAAATAATACTAATATATCTACTACTAAAGTATGATTTTTTGCCTTTGAATGCGACTCTATTGCCTAAATCTTTTGACATTCAGATTCTGAAAACTATATTTGTCACAATACAGTCATACAACTAACCTATGTCACCCACTACTCCAAACCAATTATTAGCTGCTAAGTTAGCTATTTTTCAGGAACGGTATCAATTTGATCCCGTAATGGATGTGGTGAAGAAGTATCCCTACCAGACGATCTATAAAGGTTATGATAAGAAATTTAATACCGAGGTATTACTCATTCGACGCCCACTGAATAGTAATGAGTCGGAGCGAAACAGTTTGATGCAGGAAGTGAAAATGGTTCGGATGTTAAAGCATGATTGTTTGTGGGATTATTTGGACTGTTATCGCTTGAAAGAGGAAGGAACATTTGTTGATTATGCAGTACTTGAGTTGACCAATGAAGGATGTTTGGTAAATGTACCTTCTAAAGAGTTGAGTAAATCTGATATACAACAACTAACGATAGGCTTATTGCATGGAGTCAAGCATTTGCATGACCATAATATTAGTCATTTATACCTGCAACCAAGCCATATCTTAGTGAATAAGATAGATGGAGAATGGTTTGCTAAGTTGGGGAATTTTATTATTCCAACTGCTTATCGCCAACCGGGCTTTGATGCTTTTTTAGCTCCTGAAGAATGGCGACAACAGCCTTTGACTAGTTCGGGCAAAACGAGTGATATTTGGTCGGTGGGTATCTTAATTTACTGGCTACATACGGGTGAATTACCGTATACCAAATCGAACAAGCCTATTTCCTTTTCACATTTGCAGGAACAAATTAAGGGCAAAATTCCTCAACTGCCTTTTGAGATTCGGGATTTGGTCAAAAAGTGTTTAGTAGTTGATCCTGCTAAACGAACTCATTCTATTGATGAACTTATTTTACTTTATCAACATGGGATGAAAACAGTGAATCAATTGAAGGCTTCGGGATCGGTAGTAAAACGGAGTGAGCTTCCTACACAAAAGCCAACTCAAAAACAAGTAAAAAAGGAGGTGGCACTTACTTCCATCGCTCAACAGCCATCTAAAAAACAAGAGTATACTCCTACGGAAAGAGCTAAAATTGTGATTCACAAAAAGAAAAAAGAATCGGATTTTATTTCTCAAGAAGGTGTCAAAAAATTTAATTGGCAAGAGAGAATTATACGTGGTTTATTATGGTCGGCATTAATAATTCTAGGGCTATGCGTGGGTATTTATAGTAGTAGTGAGTGGTGTTTATCACAAGGAGCAGCTTGTTTAAATAGTAGTTTCCCTATACATTGTACTTGGTGGATTTGGCTTGGGGTAGCTGCTTATAGTATAGGTGTTACTTGGTTGGTTCAACAAAAACGACTACCTGCTACCTTTATTAGCTTACTACTATTCAATATTCATTTCTTTTATTTACAAATTCACTTCCCTTCCTTAGATACCATAAAACAGGCCTTGGGACTGGGACAAGGAAGCCAGTATGATTTTTTAATTCAAAGTTTGTTGACCCTCAATATGGTCATCATACTTGTGTTGTTTATCAGTGTTTTAGTACAGTTGTACTATCAATTGATCGAAGAACCTAAAAGCTCCAATTTTATGGTTCCTCCAAATCCATTACACAACGAAAGCCAGTAAAGTTATTGGCATTACCAGGACTAAATTTGTTACGATCAGTACTATACAATAAGTATTGATCATCTCGCCAGTGTCCACCTCTCACACAGCGTCTACGACTAGAAATGGTATCGAAGGGGTTAGTTGTAGATACCTTTTCATAAGCATCTTCATTGTACCAATCGGCACACCATTCTTGGACATTTCCACTCATATCATAAAGCCCCAATTCGTTTGGAGCCAGTAAGCCAATCTCCCTTGTATTTTCAGTATTGTTCATGAACCAAGCGATCTTTTCAGGATCATCATCCCCACTCATCTTATAGGCTCTACTCTTATCTCCTCCTCTAGCAGCAAATTCCCATTCAGCTTCAGTAGGTAATCGTTTACCAATAAAGCGAGCGTATTCTGTGGCACCATACCAGGTCACAAACACTACAGGGTGTCTTTCATAGCCTTCTTGTGCCACCCAGATATCATTAATTTTGTGAACGCCCCATTTGTGAGGATTTATCATTCGTTTACCTTCATTTTCTCCCTCTTTCACTAATTCCCCACCATACCAATTTAAAAAATCGGCAAATTGGGCATTACTAATCTCGTAAGGATCGATATAAAAACTTGATAAGGTAATAGACTTGACAGGTTGCTCATCCGTATTACAATCCTCACAAGCAATACTTGGATCTTTTTGCCCTCGTTCGAAAGTAGCTCCTTCTATCAAGACCATATTTTGAATCAAGGATTCCTTAGAAGGTTGTATATAAGGCTTGATCACTTTTAATGAGCCTTCTGATGAAAAATCAGCGCAATTTTTCACCAGAAAAAACAAACCTAATAAACCAAAAAAGGTAGCCGCAATTAATCCTAAACGTAGGAGATTTGCATTCTTATTTTTTTGTGCGACAGTCGTAGCTGTAGGTGTCTTTTTCGTTTTCTTATCATAAATAATTTGAGGGGAATTGGGGGATTGAGGGATTGAAGGGTTGAGGGGTTGAGGGTCTGAGGGATTGAGGGATTGAGGGATTGGGGGATTGAGGGATTGGGGGATTGGGGGATTGGGGAACTGTTCCTCCTCTGTGTCCTCTGTGGTTTCAATCTCTGTGTCCTCTGTGGTTTCAATCTCTGTGTCCTCTGTGGTTTCCTCCTCTGTGCTCACCGTGGTTTCCTCCTCCATCAGCTCCTCCAAAGTAGGATATGCATGAGCATTGGTCTCAATCAAATCAACATTCGTCGTATCATCATCGGCTTCCAATGAAAAACCTGTCAATAGGAATAGGTTATCAGACAAAGCAATTCCTTCAATATCTTCCTTTGGAGGCAAACTAATTTCTTCTAGTTCAGAAGCATCATTCAATAGCTCTTGCAAGCCCTCTGATCGTTGGATGCGTTCGCGTGGATCTTTTACGAGGCATTGTACGATAATACTTCGATAAGGTTCATTGATTTGAGTAATTTCTTCAGGAAGCGTTTTGGTATGAATATCTTCGATGAGTTCTTGAAAGCTTTTTTCGGCACCAGGCTGCCCAAAGGGTAATTGTTTCGTGAGGCAACGGTACAATAAAACACCAAAGGCCCAGAAATTGGCACTGGTACTCAATTTATTGACACCGTACATTTGTGGGTTGAATGACTCTGGCGGATAACACGCCATTGCCCAATCATTTTGGAGGGTCATAGGAGGCGTTTCAGATGCTTGGTTAAGCCCTGAATAATTGCGAATAGGTAGTTGGCTAATATTTAAAACATCCAATTTCGCATGAATACCTTCTTCTGAGAAGTGAAGTAGGATATTATGGGGTTGAATATCGGTAATAACCCTTTTGTTATCTTGTAAATAGGCAATAGCACTTAAAATGCCCTTGTAAACCGACTTGAGTTGTGTTGCTTGATTTTTTTGTTCTAAATAGGTCGCCAAATTCATTCCCTGTACAAACTCTGTAATGACTACTACAGCGGGGGGTAATTGATCTTGCTGCTCAATTGGCTGCATTTCAAAGACATCTAAATAGCGCAATAAATGCGGATGCTCCAGGTATTTCAACTTCAATGCCTCCCCTGTTAGTTCATATAACTCGGTCCACTCTCCCACATATAGCTTCATGATGACATAGTTATCCGTCTGACTATCATAGGCAAAATACACCTTACTATAGGCATTACGCCCCAACAGGTCTTTCTGAGGGTCGTACTGATATCTATTATTAATGGTATGAAGCATCAAGCTTTGTTATCCAAAAATGGTGCGACTTTTATTGAAATTGTCATACTTATGTTTAAATGTACACAAAAAGCTAAAAAAAATGATTTTTTTTACATGTAGGCAAGTTGAAAAAAAAATATCAAAAAAGTCTGCTAATGGTTTTTGAAAATAAAAAAGGTTCTTATCTTCGCAGCGGAGGAATGGCAGAGTGGTCGAATGCGGTGGTCTTGAA
>JAHDHP010000272.1 GCA_020631245.1 Bacteroidota bacterium
GTGCGATGAAATTTAGACGGCAAGACTGTTTTTCGGTTTTATCCAAATTATTTTTGAAAAACTTGCTAAAAAATCATCACACTTCGTGCCTAGTACTTCGCACAGAACCCACCTCTAAATCTCCTCTCAGGAGGAGACTGCGTGAGGGATAGAGGCGGAAGCTTGACGAAGTAGCTGACTAGTGACGCCTATGCTGGCAGGGCTGACAGCGGAAGACACTGCCAGCATTTTGGCGGAACAGGCTGCTACGAGACAACTATTAGCCGAAAGCCCGACCTGAAACAAGGATTGGGGGATTGCGGGCTTGAGAAATTGTGTTAGCGTTACGCACTACCCTTATTAAGCCCGTAATTCTCCAATCCTTGTGGAAGGGCACGCCCAGAAAAAGAGTTGTTGGGTTGTTGGGTTGTTGGGTTGTTGGGTAAAAAAGCAGATTTATCGAAAAAATCCAATAATTGTTAAAAAGAAATACTTATTTCCTCATCTACCAATAGACTATGTAATTTATTTCTTAATTTAGAACTTCATTCTTTCCAATATAGATTTAAATCAATTTAAAATATTATCTCTTTTAACGTTATAAAATCCGTTAGTTTTGAATAGACGTAAATTCCTTCATTTAGCGGGGATGGGTTTCGGAGGAGCAGCTCTTAGTGTGCCGCTCATCGGTCATGCCATACCTGTTGAACAATTATTGAATAGTGGTATAGATACTGCTGCAAAAAAAGTACTTGCAGATATAGCCTTGAATACGGCTACTTCCCAGGGTGCTACTTACGCTGACATCCGTATTGGTCGTTATTTGAACCAATATGTATTTACTCGCGAGAAAAAAGTACAAAATATAGAAAACACGGAGTCTTTTGGCTTTGGTATTCGAGTAATTGTCAATGGCACTTGGGGTTTTGCGTCCTCTAGTGATGTGACAGAAGAAGGCATAGCAAAGACGGCAGCACAAGCTGTGGCAATTGCAAAAGCCAATTCTCGATTACAAAAAGATCCTGTAAAGTTAGCCGCTACCCCTGGTTTGGGAGAAGTTAGTTGGAAAACACCTATTGAGCAGAATGCCTTTGAGGTACCTGTTTCTGATAAGGTTGACTTATTACTTTCTGCCAATGCAAAAGCTCTTGAAAATGGGGCAAAATTTGTGAACTCAGGTTTGTTTTTTGTGAATGAAAAGAAGTATTTCGCTTCTACTGATGGTTCTTATGTAGATCAAGATATTCACCGTGTTTGGCCGAACTTTACCGCTACTGCTATTGACAAAGATACAGGCAAATTTCGTTCGCGTCAGGCATTGAGTGCGCCGATGGGAATGGGTTATGAGTACTTAGTACCAAAGCCTGAACATCGTGTTAAATGTCCAGCAGGAGTAGTTGGTTATAGTTATTCGTATGACATGTTGGAAGATGCTGCTTTGGCAGGTAAACAAGTGAAGGAAAAATTACGAGCAAAGTCGATTAAGCCAGGTAAATATGACTTGGTACTTGACCCGAATCACCTCGGATTAACGATTCACGAATCAGTAGGTCACCCATTAGAATTGGATCGCGTATTGGGCTATGAAGCCAATTATGCAGGAACTAGTTTTGCAACCGTAGACAAGTGGAAAACCAAGTCATTTGAATATGGCAATGATAAGGTAAACTTATTTGCAGATAAAACGCAGAAACATTCACTAGGTGCTGTGGGTTATGACGATGAAGGTGTGCAAACAAAACAGTGGGACTTGGTACGTAAAGGAATATTGGTTAATTACCAAGCGATTCGCGACCAAATTCATATGATTGATCAAGATGCCTCTCATGGTTGTTGTTATGCGGATAGTTGGAGTTCGATCCAGTTTCAACGTATGCCTAATGTATCCTTAGAAGCAGGAAAAGAATTGTACTCTCCTTTTGATATGATTAAAGATGTAGAAAAGGGAATTTATATTGTAGGACGTGGTTCTTACTCGATTGACCAACAACGCTATAACTTCCAATTTGGAGGTACTTTATATTATGAGATCAAAGATGGTCGCATTGAAGGAATGGTCGAAGATGTTGCTTATCAATCGAATACACAAGAGTTTTGGAATTCTTGTGAATCGATTTGTGATGAATCGGATTATCGTCTCTTTGGTTCTTTCTTCGATGGGAAAGGGCAACCAGGACAAATTAGTTCGGTATCACATGGTAGCTCTACGACACGTTTTAATCAAGTCAATGTGATTAATACGGCTCGTAAACTAGGTTAATCTATCTATTTCAAAAACTATAAATTTATTATATAAAATGCCAATTTTAAGTAAAGAAGACGCTAGGAGCATTTTAGAGAAGGTCATGTCTTTCTCCACTGCCGATGAGTGCTCTGCTAATTTGAGTGGCTATGAAGGAGGCAATATTCGCTATGCTCGAAATACGGTAAGTACAAGTGGGGCAGAGAGCAATTATAGCCTCAGTGTTACCTGTGCTTTTGGGAAAAAAACAGGTAGTGCCAGCATCAATGAATTTGATGATGCTTCGCTAAAACGTACCGTAGCAAGAGCGGAAGAACTTGCCAAATTAGCTCCTGAAAACCCTGAATATGTATCGGTTTTAGGACCTCAAGAATATAAAGCCTCTAAAACATTCAAGGCTAGAACGGCCGCTATGGCTCCCGAAGATCGTACCAAAGTAGCAGAAGCAAGTATTGTTCCTTGTGCTGAAAAAGGACTGGTTGCTGCTGGCTTCATGGAGGATTATAATAGCTTCAATTCAATCATGAACTCGAAAGGTTTATTTGCCTATAATCGCTCTACGAGTGTCGATTTTTCAGTCACAGTTCGTACAGAGGATGGAACTGGTTCGGGTTACGCCTTACGTGATTATAATGATTTTTCGAACTTGGATGCTGGTAAAGCAACAAATATCGCCATTCGCAAGGCGATGGGTTCGAAAGATGCTAAAGCCATTGAGCCAGGTAAGTATACGGTGATTTTAGAGCCTGCAGCCTCTGTTGGATTAATCCGAAATATGATGTGGAGTTTTGGGGCAAGAGGAGCTGATGAAGGTCGTAGTTTCTTGGCTAAAAAGGGAGGTGGAAATCGACTAGGAGAACAAATGTTTGATCCTAGAGTAACCATCTATACCGATCCTTTTGATGCGAAAGTGCCTACTTCACCCTGGTCAGGAAATGGTTTAGCTCGTAAAAAAACAACCTGGATTGAAAAGGGTGTGGTAAAAAACATGTACTATTCTAGATACTGGGCCGAGCAAAAAGGAGTAGATCCTGTACCTGGTCCTTCAAATTTGATTATGGTAGGAGGTAGTGCCAGCCTTGCCGATATGATTAAAAGTACCAAAAAGGGTATCTTGGTAACTCGTACTTGGTATATTCGGTCGGTTGATCCACAAACCTTATTATACACAGGACTGACTCGTGATGGTACGTTCTATATCGAAGATGGAGAGCTAAAATTCCCTGTAAAGAATTTCCGCTTTAATGAGAGTCCAGTCATTATGCTCAACAATATTGAGGAACTAGGAAAGCCTCAACGTATTAATGGGCGTATGATTCCTCCGATGAAAATTCGCGACTTTAACTTTACGAGTTTGTCGGATGCCATTTAGGAGGAGTCAGGTTTTAGGAGTCAGGTGTCAGATTGGGTATAGTACTGAAAGTATATTAACCAATTGTGCATCAATTAACTTTTTATCATTAGTAAGTAAGCTATAATATCGCTGACTCCTGAAACCTCTCCCCTGACTCCTTTAAAAAGACTAAATGAACAACTTTCTCCATCACAAACATAACGCTTTCGAATTTACACGAATTCAATACCACTCAGGGGATTGGGACACCGATCAACGGATGCCATCCAATGTGCTCAATTCCCTGATTGAGTATACCTCTCTCAATATTATCCAGAAAGAAAAAATTGTTTCTTTAGATCGCTCTGATATATTTGAATCACCTTTCACCTATATCAGCGGACATAAACTCGTGCAGTTTTCCGATCAAGAAGGCTCTAATTTTGAACGCTATGTCAATAATGGCGGATTTGTATTTGCCGATGATTGCAACCATGATATTGATGGCTTATTTGCCCAATCATTTGAACATCAAATGGAGCGCATTTTTGGAAAAGCATGCCTGAAAAAAATCCCTAATAACCACGAAATTTATCATTCCTTCTTCCACTTTGATGAGGGCCCACCACCTACTTCTATTGAACTAAATGGATGGGGCGATGATATGGTACACGATTATTTGAAAGCCATTGAAATTGATGGTCGGATTGCTATTCTATATAGTAACAAGGACTATGGCTGTGAGTGGGATTATGATTTTCGGAATAAGCGTTTTTTGGCGGAGGATAATACGAAGTTTGCGGTCAATATTGTGTTATATGCGATGACCTCTTAATTAATTCAGCATGAGCAGCGAGAAAGCCATTCAACAAGAAATAGAAAAACTAAAGCTCTTACAACACGAAGTAGGAAAGGTCATTGTAGGACAGCAAGAGGTCTTAGAACAACTACTCATTAGCCTCATGGCAGGTGGTCATGCGTTATTGGAAGGCGTACCAGGGCTTGCCAAAACATTGATGGTTCGTTCTCTTTCTCAAGCAATGGATTTGTCCTTCAATCGAATTCAATTTACACCCGATCTCATGCCCTCCGATATTATTGGTACAGAGATTTTACGCGAACAAGCCAATGGACAAAAGGGCTTTGAATTTGTGAAAGGCCCTATTTTTTCGAATATTATCCTTGCTGACGAGATCAACCGTACCCCTCCGAAAACACAAGCTGCCTTACTAGAAGCCATGCAAGAATTTTCCGTGACTTATGGAGGCAAAAACTATCCGCTTCAAACTCCTTTTTTCATCTTAGCCACCCAAAACCCCATCGAACAAGCGGGTACTTATCCCCTACCCGAAGCCCAACTAGATCGCTTCCTCCTTTATATCCAAATTGACTATCCAAATGAACAAGAAGAGGTTGATATTTTGACCCAAACCACAGGTACTAAAAAGGCGACCATTCAGCCTGTTATTGATGGAAAAAGCATCTTGCATATTCAAGACTTAGTACGACAGGTGAGCATTAGTAGTGATTTGGTTCGCTATGTCAGCCAGCTTATTCGTGCTACTCGTCCGCAAACGACTCACCTGCCTAGTATGAAAGAATGGATAAGTTGGGGAGCTGGGCCACGAGCAGGACAAGCACTCATTTTGTGTAGCAAAGCGCGTGCTTTATTGAAAGGACGATTCGCAGTTATTCCTGAAGATATTAAGGCAATGTCACACCCTGTTTTGCGCCATCGTATTTTGATCAATTTTAAGGCAGAATCGGAAAATGTGCAAGTCAATCAGGTCATTGATCGTTTGTTGGAAAAGGTAAACTTACCAAAGAAGAAATTTTAATATTTTTTGGGCGTGCCCTGTTTTTTTCTGATGTAAATGCTACCGCCAGCGTCCTCGCTGGGGGGCATCTACATCAGAAAAAAACAGGTCGGGCTATCCGTTTGTAGTTGCCTCGCAGAAAAGGTGTTCCACTATCTCACCTAGCAGTGTCTTCCTCCGTCAGCCCTGCTAGGTGAAGTGTCACTACCTTTCTGTACAGACGTTGCGCGCAACGTCTCTACGGCAAGCTACCACTACTATCCCTCACGCGAGACAATGACTGGATGAGCGAATGACTGAATGATTGAATGGCGTTACGCTATATTCACTATTGCTTTTATTGCTCATTATACATAGTACATTTTCAAATGTGTCACTTTTGCAAAGGTATAACGTGAGACAATGATTGAATTTGTGAATGAGCAAATGAATAATTGGCGTTACGCTCCAAACACCCATAATCTACTCTTTTATGAAAACTTCAATACTCAAAGAACAGCTCAAAAACTTTCTATCCATAGGACTCCCTATTGTTTTCAGTGTACTTTTCGCGCTAAATACCTCTCTAAAGAGTCGAACATTCAAATTGAAAATGTACATGGACGCGGCTTTATCTTCCGAGTACATTAAATTATTCGTATTTTCGCGTTAATTATACCACTAGCGAATGACAGGTGAGAAAAAATCGTCGCACCTCGCACCTCGCACCTCGCACGTTTATGATGCCCAAAGAATTACAAATACAAGTCGCTCCTGCCATTGCTGCTGATCCTGTTCGTCTACGAAAAAAAGTAGCCCAAAAGGCTCGTATTCCTCAAGCAGACATTCAACACTTACAAATTGTAAAACGCTCTATAGATGCGCGTCAAAAAGCGGTCAAAATCAATCTGAAAGTTGCCATTTATACCGATG
>JAHDHP010000273.1:0-4542 GCA_020631245.1 Bacteroidota bacterium
CAATTGGCAATATAGTTATGATGGGTATACCTACTACCCTTTTGGCTCATCTTCTTGTCGTACTGCAAGCCTACCCTTCAATAGTGATTTATTTTTAAAAGTAACGGTTACTTGTAGTGATGGGCAAACAGCTACTGATTATCATTCTTGTATTAATAACGATCATGATTTTGGGAGAGAGTCAGGTAAAACTATAGCATCCTCTGTTGTAGCTCCACCAAGTAAGTTGGCGATTACTCAAGCCTATCCTAATCCTACTAGTGAGATAATAAATATAGAAACTTATCTTCCTAAAGATGGGAATATACAAGTTACTTTGTTTAATGTAGATGGTAAAGCTGTGAAGGTAATCGCTAACGAAACAAGAGAAGCGGGATTGCATTACTTTGAGACTTCTGTAAACAAATTGCCAGTAGGTATTTATCTCTTGAAAGTACAACAAGGAGATCAGAACTCTACCCAAAAAATTATCATAAACTAACCACTATGAAGTATCTCTCAATCGTCAATATGTTATTGTTGTTAATTATATGCTCTTGTCGTAAAGTATCCGATTTTGATTGGTTACAATACGAATCTACAGCTATTATTAATGATAGTATATTATGGGAAGCAAATACTGCTTGGTTTGTGGAAGAGGAAGATGAGAAACTATTTGTTTGGCTAAATCATTCAATTAATCTTAGTGGACATTTAGCAGGGAGAGAAGCTATTCGAATAAAAGACTTTCCTTTTCAAAAGGGAAAACACAATTTAGAATATAGAAGACTAGGAGAAAAGGATGGAGTGCCAACTGCTTATTTTAATACTTTTGCCGCTGATGGAGATGTTGTTAGTGGTTCTTATGAGCTGCTTGAGAAAGAATTTTTTAATAATTATATTCAAATTGATTCTATTTTAGCAGATAGTTCACATATTGAGGGAAGGTATCAATTGGCTTTTCTCATTTCTAAACCTAATCCTCCCAACCCTGATACATTAATAATTACAAATGGGGAGTTCAAAGCTATATCTACCATTTATCAATAATTAGGGAGAATTACAGTTTCTTAGGAGAAGAATCTGAAAAGATTCTTCTCCTCCATTTTTCCTGCCTTCAAATTATTATATATGATAAAAATATTATTTTTTTGTTTGATAATTATTGTATTTGGCTCAGAAAATATATGGGCACAAAACCAAAAAAAGATACAATTTTACACAGGGATAGTAGGTAATCCTCGAGTTAAAGAACCCTTTCAAAAATATGGACAATGGGCTTATAAAGCCGACATAGGTATGAAGTTAGGTAAGCATTTTGCTTTTGGTTTTCAACCCTATTATATAGATGTGATTTCTTTTCGATATGCAAGAGATCGAGTGCATCTAAGTAATTTAGATATACTAACACGAGGCTTGGGTACTGACTTCTACCTCCGTTTTTTAGTAGATATTAAAAAAGTACGCCTATACACAGAAGGAGGAATAGGACGAGCTACCACCAAACTACTTTGGTTTTTAGATGGTGAAGTGCATCGTTGGAACAAGGAATATGAAAATTCTAACTCCCTTGATTTATTTGGAGGAGTAGGAGCCGAGTATTTCATCAAAGAAAAAATCGCCCTCGACCTAAAATGCCATTATTGGATCATGATTAATGACTGGACCTCTGGTAGTATCAATGGCTTTAATGTAGACCGTAATATTCAACAGTTTGTTGGGCTTTTGGGAGTGAAATATTACTTTTCATCACAAAGATCAGAAAAGAGAGTCGAAGGGAGTAAAAAGAAATGAACAGAAGGCATTATTGCTACAAAATCTGACTTGTTTCTCTGTGCCCTCTGTGTTTATTCTCTGTGCCCTCTGTGTTTTATTCTCCGTGCCCTCTGTGTTTATTCTCTGTGCCCTCTGTGTTTATTCTCTGTGCCCTCTGTGTTTACCCTCTGTGCCCTCCGCGCTTCCTAAACACCCACAAATCCTGCTCTGGCTTCCCCTGAACCACCTTCCCAGGAATAAACTCCACCACCTCCGCAAAAGGAGCCACCAATTCCCGCATAAAAACAGGTGGCTGAAAAGCCGAATACACCCGATGACCTTCCTGCACATTGCCACGTACTACCAATTCCCCTTTTTTATATTGTTCCTTTTCCTGTTCATCCATTTTTTCTAGAAACACATCCCCTTGTGTGGTTAATAACAAGATACCATTTGGCTGCATAATCCGCATCAATTCACCCATCCAAGCGTTGTGGAGCGGAGCTGATAAATGCGTGAAAATAGAAAGTCCATACATGATATGAAAAAAGTCATTTTGATAATAGAGTGGGGGAGCAAGGGCATTATTGGAAAAATTGATTTCGGGTAAATGCTGGCGACACCATTCAATAGTAGTAGCATTATAATCAGTAGCATAAATAGTTGCCTGATTTTTGGTGAGTATAGGCATATGCCGCACAATGCGAGCAGGGCCACATCCCCAATCCAATATATTAGCTCCTTCTATGTTTTGGTGTGCCTTGAATAATTGCAACAACCAACGGGCTGTTGCCCGTCCACCTTCATAATATTTGCGATAGTGTAGTTGAAAAGATTCGTACATCAAATAGTCGGGTGGGAGAATAATGTCGGGGTTTCCCTTTCGAAATTGTTTATTTTCTTTCTGATTTTTGAACCACTGTACCCTAAATCGTATATTATCACCTAGATGCAAGAGTTTGAAACGTCGAAGGAGTTGGCTAATTTGTACTTTATTCATAATGGGGAATCTCTTATGTTGAAATGCAAATGTAAGAAAAGACAAACGAATATCATTTTCTCGTTAAATTCTGTTAACCTTACATCTAATTTGAAGACGAATGCGTTTAGTGTTCGGTGGCATGAGGTAATCAATTATCTTTAGTATCTTTGTGGCGTTTTTATAAAACGTATAACGATAGACGATTGAACGGTTGAACGATTAACGTGCGACGATTGAACGATTCAAATAAGAGTAAATGAATGAGTTTAGCGTAACGCTTATCCTGTCACCCAATCATGCAGTCATCCAGTCATCGTTTTCGCGTGAGGGATAGAGGCGGAAGATTGGTGAAATAGATGCCTTGTGAAGCTTCGACTAGCAGGGCTGACGAAGGAAGACACTGCTAGGCGATTAGCTGAACAGGTAACTATGAACCAACTATTAGCCGAAAGCCCGACCCCATTTCTCCATAGCGAAGGGTTTAAACCCCTCGCTATGGAGAAATGGGGGCACGCCCGAAAAAATAAAATCAATAAACAAAATAGAAAAAGAGCAGTTTGTAGCTTGCACTATAATATGAATAATCATTATCATGAGCGAAACGAAACAATTACCGAATAATGAAAAGCCCAAAAGTCGGCGACTAGAACGGGAAAAGAAAAAGAAGAAAAAGAAACCAAAGTCTGCTATCCGAGAGTGGATCGACGCGCTGATTTTTGCGGTGATTGCAGCTACCATTATTCGGACTTTCTTTATAGAAGCCTATACTATTCCGACCTCTTCGATGGAAAAGTCTTTATTGGTTGGTGATTACTTGTTTGTTAGCAAGATCAATTATGGTCCAAGGGTACCGATGACACCGCTCTCTTTCCCATTTGCACATCATACGATGCCTTTTACCCAAAATGGAAAATCTTATTCCGAATTGATTAAGTTACCCTATTGGCGACTGCCCGGCTTCCAAAGTATAAAACGCAATGATGTGGTAGTATTCAATTATCCAATGGAAGATTTTCGCCCTGTTGATAAGCGCGAAAATTATATCAAACGTTGTGTAGGTTTACCAGGCGACTCCCTCGAAATCAAAGAAATGCAGTTGCATGTCAACGGAGAGATAGGAGATAACCCAGAGCTAATGCAATACAATCACTTTGTACAAACCAATGGAGATGTGTTGAGTAGACGAACCCTTAAAAAGCTTGATATTACAGAGGGAGAAGCCGTTCATGCAAACAACCATTATCGTTATCCGTTGACAAATAAAACACTTGAGAAGGTGAAGCAATTAGAGGTGGTGACAAATGTGTTTGAAGAAAAACAAGACAAAGGAAAAATGGATAATTCGGTCTTTCCGAATAACCACAATCATATGGATACCAGCCATCAAGTACTGAAAGTACGTGGCTTAGGAACCTACGATTGGAATATTGATAACTATGGGCCAATTGTCGTACCGAAAGAAGGGGCTACCGTTCAATTGACAAAAGAAAACTTAGCACTGTATAAGAGGCTGATTCAAATTTATGAAGGAAATGAATTGAAGATGGATGGCGATAAAATTTTGATTAATGGACAAGAGGCAACAGAATATACCTTTAAGTTGAACTATTACTTTATGATGGGTGATAACCGCCATCGTTCTTCTGATTCGCGATTCTGGGGCTTTGTGCCTGAAGATCATATTGTTGGGAAAGCGGTATTTATTTGGTTATCTGTTCAAAATGATTCGCGTATTAAAAATGACCGTCGTGGCTTTTTTGCCAAAATGATGAGTGGTGATTTGGATGTTAGATGGCGACGGATTTTTAAGTTTGTACACTAGAAAA
>JAHDHP010000273.1:4642-6255 GCA_020631245.1 Bacteroidota bacterium
TATGGAAATATTAAACATCAACTCCCTCTCCCGCACCTACAACAGCGGAGGTAAATCACTCACCGTTTTAGACAATGTAAGTTTCAATGTACAAGAAGGCGATAGCCTTGCGATTGTAGGAGCATCGGGTAGTGGGAAAACAACTTTATTAGGCTTATGTGCAGGACTTGATAAAGCCAGTTCAGGCACTGTCACCCTCGCAGGACACGAAATTAGCCAACTCTCCGAAAATGAACGAGCCGCAGTTCGAAATAAATATGTAGGCTTCATTTTTCAAAATTTCCAACTCATTCCAACACTAACCGCCCTCGAAAATGTGATGGTTCCTTTAGAACTTCGTGGAGAACGTAATATTCGTAAACAATCCCTTGATTTACTAGATCGCGTCGGACTCAAAGATCGACACCACCATTATCCGTCCCAACTATCAGGAGGAGAGCAACAACGTATCGCCATTGCCAGGGCTTTTTCCAATAATCCCCGCATACTTTTTGCTGATGAACCAACAGGTAATTTGGATGAGGAAACCAGTAACTCTATCGAAGCTTTATTGTTCGAATGGAATCGAGAAGCAGGAACGACTTTGATTATGGTCACACATGATTTAGACCTCGCCAATAAAACCCAACGTATCATCCGTCTCAAAGGAGGAAAATTAGTATCGTAAAGACGTTGCGTGCAACGTCTCCCCAAAAGGAGCAACGTAACTTGATCTTCCACGTAGCACTAACCCAGTCCCTCAATCCCACAACCAACAAACCTATGAACGTACTCGTCATCAATTGTGGTAGTTCTTCTATCAAAGCAGAAGTCATCAATACCAATGGAGAACGTCTACATACCCTTGTAGTAGAAAGAATTCAAGATGATACACCAATCATCACCTTAGATGGAAGCCAAGTAAAAGAGCCATGCAAAACGTCAGGTTATGAAGCAGTGCTAGGTCATGCACTAAGCTATCTTTCACAAGCGATAGGAGAAACCGAACTCATAGGAGTAGGGCATCGAGTCGTACATGGTGGGAAGTTCTTTAAAGAAGCGGTCGTTATAGATGAATCTGTTGAAGAAAAAATTGATTCACTCAGTACCTTAGCACCACTTCATAATCCCATCAACCTACTCGGCATTCGAATTGCCAAACAACATTTTCCAAGCATTCCACATGTTGCTGTATTCGATACTGCTTTCCATCAAACCCTTCCCAAGCGAGCAAAGTACTACGCCATAGATCATGAAATAGCCGAAAAATATGCCATTCAACGATATGGGTTTCATGGTACAAGTCACGCCTATGTTGCAGAAGAAGCCGCCAAGTTTCTTAAGACAGATATTCGAGAATTACGCCTCATCACTTGTCACTTAGGAAACGGCTGTAGTATTGCCGCTATCGAATATGGGCGATCCATCGAAACCTCTATGGGCATGACCCCCTTAGAAGGCTTAGTGATGGGTACGCGCAGTGGAGATATTGATGCAGGAGCTTTATTATATCTCGCACAAAAAGAAGGACTCAACCTTGAAGAATTAGATACCTTTTTGAATAAAGAAAGTGGTTTAAAAGGTCTTTCAGGAGTGGGCAATGATATGCGTGATATTATTGATCGAGCCGCCGA
>JAHDHP010000274.1 GCA_020631245.1 Bacteroidota bacterium
GACGCTGGCGGTAGCATTTTCATCAACAAAAAATGGGGGCACGCCCAAAAAAACATTATTTTCCTATCTTTGGAGATATACTTCTAATATCTCAACCTAATTATATGTCAATAGAATGTAAATGTGTGCCTTATGGATCGGATGCCTATGCCGAAACGGTCGCTTTGCGAGATAAAATATTGCGTAAACCGTTGAATATGGTGTTTACGCCAGAGCAGTTGGCCGCTGAACATGACCAGGTACATGTGGCTTGTTATCAAAATAATGTGCTAGTTGGCTGTATCCTATTGAAACCAATTGATCAGCGCAAAGTCAAAATGCGGCAAGTGGCGGTAGATGAGGCATTACAGAAACAGGGAATTGGTACAAAAATGGTGGCATTTGTAGAAGCGTGGAGTCAGGAACAAGGCTTTTCATTGATTTATTGTCATGCCCGTGCAGTAGCTGAACCTTTTTATACGAGAATGAACTATCGTATTGTGGGTGATTCGTTTACAGAAGTGGGCTTGAAGCATTGGTTGATGGAAAAAGAGTTGTAGGTTCTTATATATCTACTGTGATGGTTGACGTTTCTTAAATAAGACGCCGAGGTCTGTATCTATTCTTGTCTACTCCCGCCTATTCCATTAATCAGTAAATTATCATTATGAAACTCCTTCCAATGATGGTGATGGCATTAACGATGTTTTTTGCCTGTACAACCGACTCTAATTCACAGAATGACCAACGACTACCCTCTTCTGCTTCTATTGGCTCCATGTCAAACACGCCTCCTCCCACTACTCCACAACACGAAATTTTACAGTTAGGAGCTTCTCGCTTCGATCAGTACTTACCTCTTTTGTATGGAAAGCGCGTAGGAATGGTGGTGAATCAAACCTCGATGGTTGGCGAGCAGCATTTGGTAGATGCCTTACTAGCACAGGGCATACAGGTAAGCAAAGTATTTGCTCCAGAACATGGTTTTAGAGGAAAAGCAGACGCAGGTGAATTGGTGAAAAACTCTAAAGATGTACGAACGGGTTTACCTATTATTTCGCTGTATGGAAAGAACAAAAAACCTTCGCGGGAGCAATTGGCAGGCTTAGATGTGTTGGTGTTTGATATTCAGGATGTGGGAGCGCGTTTTTATACCTATATTTCTACCATGCATTATGTGATGGAGGCAGGAGCTGAAAATGGTATTCCTGTTGTAGTTTTGGATCGCCCTAATCCAAATGGGCATTATGTGGATGGTCCTGTGTTAGATTTGCGTTTCCAATCGTTTGTAGGTATGCATCCTATTCCGATTGTACATGGAATGACTGTAGGTGAACTCGCTCAGATGATTAATAATGAAGGCTGGTTAAAAAATGGGGTTCGTTGTCAATTGACGATTGTTCCTTGTATTGGTTATTCTCATTATTCGATGTATGAATTGCCTGTAAAACCCTCTCCGAATTTACCAAATATTCGTTCAATTTACCTCTACCCTTCTTTGTGTTTGTTTGAAGGTACGCAGGTAAGTGTGGGGCGTGGAACTAATAAACAGTTTCAAGTAATTGGAATGCCAGGTAATTCATCATTTCCTTTCAATTTTAGACCTGTGAGTCGTGCGGGAGCAAAGTATCCAAAGCATGAAAATAAGCAGTGTTATGGTTACGACCTAACCTACATTGCCCCTAACACCTTACGACGTATTAATGCGTTAAATTTGAATTGGTTGGTTGAAATGTATCAGGCAAGTAGTAATAAAGCCGACTTTTTTAATCGCAAGGAGTTTTTTAATAAACTAGCTGGCACGGATCAATTGGTGCGACAAATTATGAATGGGATGACTGCTCCTGAAATCCGTGCTTCTTGGCAAGCAGACCTAATTAGCTTTAAAGAAAAACGTAGACAGTATTTACTTTACCCAGACTTTGAATAAGTAAAGAAAAATAAATAACTAAGGCCATTATGCTGACTATCTTGTCACTATACTGTGTTGTAAAGCCTCGCCGATGCGCTGCATCGCCTACGTTTCACGCCTTGTCTAGCAACAAGCTAGTGTCACATTATGGCCCTACTTATTTATTTATCTTTACTAAGTGAGAAAAACTCTAAATTGTCGCATAGAATAACAGATAACATTGTAGGCAAGCTTGAAAAGGAATAAGTACTTTTTTACCGTATTGGATTAATCTTTGTTCTAATTCGATCACGTTTAATTGGGAAGCAACAAATGATGTTGTCACACTAATTAATGAGTTTATGTAAAACTACCATTCCTTTTCTATTATTAAAAAGTACTTCGAAATGAAAGTTTTCATTCGAGTAGCCTTGTTATTGTGTTTTCTCGCAGGTGCTGCATTTTGGTTTGCCCCTTCAGCTCTCAAAGCCAACAAATCGATCTATTCGATTGATGTTGAGCATTTGATTGAATCGGCAAAGTTATACAAAAATCTCCCTTATAGATATGGTGGCACAACACCACTTGGTTTTGATTGCTCTGGTTTTACCTTTTATGTATTTAACAAGAGTAATGTAAATATTCCTCGTACATCGAGAGATCAAAGTACGATTGGTAAATTTGTAGGGATTGATCAGGTGCGCCCTGGTGATTTGATTTTCTTTGGCAACAAAAATAAAGTAGGGCATGTTGGTATTGCAACTACTACTTTTGAAGAAGGTCCTATCATGATTCATGCAAGTTCGTCAAAAGGAATTACTGAAACAAATCTTTCCAAGTCAAAATACTGGCAAAAGAGATATATCAAATCTCGACGTTTGGTTAATCCTGATGAATTGCCTCAGTGGGTTCCTAATAGTTTGGAGGAGTTTATGACTTATGGTAAGCAAGCAGTTGCACAACTACATAAAGGTAGTTCTTCGAAACCTGCTCCTGTTTATACATCAAAGAAAAAAACAAGCACTCGGAAACAAGTAAAGAATACTAAAGCTTGTCGGTTCTTTTGGTGCCCATTGACTGGGGAGCATGAGCAATTGCATAGGAAGTTTTAGAGACGGTGGAACGGTGAAACGTCCGACGGTTAATCGTTTCACCGTTCACCCGCCAATCATTTTAAAAAATTCAGAATATTTCGATGAGCGATATTTTCTTTTTTCTCCTGGCTGATGTCGGAGGCAAAAAGATCATATCGCTCTCGTACTTGTAGAGGGCTGTATTCGGGATAATCGGTGCCGATACAAATACGTCGATCAAATTTTTGGAATAAGAAGCGTAAGTCAGCATCTACGGAGCTTCCTGCATACTTCATGAGTGTGAGGGAAAGATCGAGTAATAAATTAGGATTGAAGCGTACTAATTCGGAATAGCGCAACACTTGTACATCTCCACCATGTACCAATACCATTTTCACTGTTGGTACTTGTTTCAACATATTTACTAAGTTATAAAAAGGGTCGCTTATGGGATAAGCTTCCAACTGACAGTGCATATACGTGCAATAGAACACCACTAAGTCAAGTTGTGCGGCTATTTGAAGGGTCGGTAGGAGATCGAAGGAGGAGGTGGTGAGTTGGGAAAAGCGGGGGTGAATTTTAATACCTCTAAAGCCTAATTCTTTGATAAGGCTTAGTTCTTTTTGTACATTTTCACTGGTTCGCGGATTGAAACCTGCTATGGGAACAAGTTGGGGATAAGCTTGACAGGCTTGGCTAAAAGCTTCATGTGAATAATCTTCAATGTCTGCCATACCAATGGCGCAAGCTCCTATAAAGTTAGCCTTTTTTAGATCGTCTTCAAGTTGCTCAAAGGTACATTGTCCTTTGTATTTCCCTAGCCATTCGCCACTTAACGTAGGATGTGCTAATGCATCAAATATTGGAATATTGGACATGATGGCTTAAATTAGTTTATGAATATTCCGTTCCTCATCTACTTCAATCATTTTTTGATCACTCATCCAACGGATCATTTCCATCACTTCCTTTTGTGGAAAGCTTTCTTTAGTAATCAAATCAGTGAGTGGTAGTACGTTCTCGGCTGTTTCACTTAAGGTATCAACTATAAATTGTGCTATCGTTTCAAATCGCTTTTCCTCCAAACCGAGTTTGCGACGTTGAAGGCACAAATCACAAACCTCACAAGCTTTTCCATCTGTTTCTCCATAATACCGAATGAGTTGTAGACTTCGACAATGAATTTGGTTTTGTGCATAGGCGATTACCGAATCGATATTGTTTTTTTTGACCTGTTTTCGAAAAGCAATCATTTCTTGGTCTAGCACAAGTGAATCGATACTAACGCGTTCTCGTGTAAAATTTATCTTGGGCACATCCGACTGCGGAATATAGTCGATGATATTTTGTTGGTGTAAATAGTGGAGTACTTTTACAAAATGAGACACATGTACTCGATAGTTGGCGGCTAATTTTGATTCTCTTATTTCGATATAATCGTCGAAGGCTGCTCCGCCATAGGTACGCAATATTGCCTTGATATAAGGGTCTAGTTTTTTATTGGCCACTTCAAATTTATACAACTCCTCTTTATTTACAATAAATCGCAGCTTCGACAATTGAAAAACGGCATCATTTGTACTTACATAACCCGCTTCTTCGAGCATTTTGAGGCTATGATAGAAGGTGGTTGGGTGAATATTGAAAGTCTTACAAATACCTCCCAAATCAAAGGGGTAACTCATTCCCATTCCTGCCCCATTGGCTAGTTGATAGTGATTAGCAATTGCTTGGTAACTCTTCTTTACTTCGTCCATAGGAGGGAATGAAATTTCGTGCATCCGTTGCAACTGACTTATATCTCCTTCGTGATAGAGCAATACGGCATATGACTTTTTTAAGTCTCTACCTCCCCTACCTGCTTCTTGGTAATAAGCTTCCAAACTTTCGGGTAGACCAATATGAACAACGACCCTTACATCTGGTTTATCGATTCCCATTCCAAAGGCATTGGTACACACCATCACCCTCGTTTTATTATGCATCCACTGTTCTTGTTTGATTGAACGGGTTTTACCTGTTAGCCCTGCATGGTAATAATCCGCTCGAATGCGATGGCGACGTAGTAGGTTGGCTATATCCTTGGTTTGCTTACGACTTCGCACATAGACAATACCTGTACCTGGTACTTTTTGCAGGATATTGACCAAGCGTTGTACTTTATTTTCTTCTTTAAAGACAGAATAGGACAGATTGGCGCGTGCAAAACTCTTTTTGAAGACATTGGCAGCTTTTAATTCCAGCTTCTCGATGATATCTTCCCGAACGCGAATAGTAGCGGAAGCGGTAAGAGCCAAAAAGGGAATATCTTCATTGATCCATTGGCGAATTTGTGCTATCTGAAGGTAAGAAGGACGGAAGTCGTAACCCCATTGTGAAATACAATGTGCTTCGTCAATCGCAATGAGATTGACCTTCATTTTTTTAAGTCGTTCTTGAAAAATTTCGGTGTGGAGGCGTTCGGGAGAGACGTATAAAAGTTTGATATTTCCGTAGATGCAATTATCAAGTATCCGATCAATTTCCCGCTTATTCATCCCCGAAAATAAGGCTTCAGCTTTGATGTCTCTATTTTTGAGATTCATCACTTGGTCTTTCATCAAAGCAATGAGCGGAGAAATAACAATACAAATCCCTTCTTGGGCAAGAGCTGGCACTTGAAAACAAATAGATTTCCCTCCCCCCGTAGGCATCAAAGCAAGGGTATCTTTGCCCAGCATGACCGACTGAATAATATCTTCTTGTAAGGGACGAAATTGGTCATAGCCCCAATAAGTTTTCAGTGTTTCGTGGATACTTGTCATAAAGATCACTTAGCCATCCCAAAGTACTGATTTTTTATTTAAGTACCTAAACTTATTACATCGAACATCATAGGCAAAAAAATTCCCCAGGATCATATTTGATAACCTGAGGAACTACATCAGATGATACTTAATTAATGGGTGACCTAAACAAGTTAAGTCTTACTAAACCTGTTGATTAGTCGTTTTAAAAACATTATTTTGGCATCTGATCTACAAAAGATCAAAAACCGTACTAAACTCCGTAAATGAAGGTTTTTTTTAAGTTATTTATAAATCAACACTGATATTTCTACCTATTTAATTACTTCCAACTTTCGTAACAAACTGTTCAACAGCAAGAAATACCTGTTATTATTTCCACGAATATAACTATTTATATTGAGTTATTATTTCATTCTATGCCATTTTAAAGTCAGATTTCTTTTCTTCGAATAAAAATAATTAGTCAAGCTA
>JAHDHP010000007.1:0-22421 GCA_020631245.1 Bacteroidota bacterium
AACCGTTTCATCGTTCAACCGTTTCATCGTTCAACCGTTTCATCGTTCAACCGTTAATCCTTCACTCGTCCCTTCCCATAATAAATGGAAAGATGCGGAGAATAACCCAAAACAGGATGGAAGCTTCCCGCAATATCAATTTTTACTGCTTTAAGATCGACGCCCACACCAAAGGTAGTAAGAGAAGGTGCAGAAGCATAACCCGCTCGCAAGTATAATGACTTCACGACTTGGTATTCAATCCCTCCTTTAAAAGAGGCAGTATGCGCCATATTTTTTTCGGCTTCCGCCATGAGTGTGATTTTTTCACTTGGTCGATAACTTGCACCAATAGTAATAAGAGTAGGTAATAAGTCATCGTCAATATCGGTGAGTTGTACCCGCATGGGGTTGTAAACTTGAGCAGCAATGGTGGCATCGGGAGTGATGTCATATTGTAAGCCAATGCCAAAAGTAAAAGCGGTTTTATTACCATATTCACTAATAGCAATACCCGCCATATCAAACTCAGCTCCTATACGAAAGTTTTTAAACAACTTTCGACCATAGGCCAATTTAATATTACGTTCGTTATAAAGAGAATTGCCAAAATAAATACCACCTATACCGAAGGTTCCACTTTTGGTTGGAATGGCTGCCCCAAAAGCATACATACTTAGTTCGCTTAACAAAAAGCGGTTTTCAGCATAAATACCAGCATGTACACCTTCTAATTGAGCTAAACCTGCTTGATTAGAAAAAAGACTATACAAGCCCGAATTTGAAACTGCTGCACCTCCCATAGCTGCCGCGCGTGCTCCTAGTCCATTCTTGTCATTTCCACCTCCTGCAAAAGCATGGATCGAAAAACCAAAGAGTAAAAAAAGTAGGGCTGTTAGTTGGAGTTTCATGTTTATTAGTTTTTTGAATTACCGTACCAAAATAACAAAAAAAACATAGAACAAGGAAACAATGTGGATGATGTTTATGTGAATTGTTGATAGAAAAGAAAGATCATTCTAAAATAGGTTCAACGTTTTTAGGAATCAATATATAAATGTATAGATGAAAATGTATTCATGTAAATTTTATTATTCTTTAGTCATCAGATAGTCAATGCTTTAGTTGTGTTATATGACTGAAAAAAAACAAAATAAAGCTGTGACCCAATTTTTGCCAAACGTCTACATGGCGAGTTGAGTGTAGTGATTTGAAGTAGGATTTAGACCATCATTTTTTTGGTGGTCATCCTACTTTTTTTATGCAATCTCTTTTTTATTAAAATATATTTTGCTAATCTTTTTGGGTGTAAATTGTTGATAATCAGTGTCTTGATGTTGAGAGGCTAAAAAAAAGTGTTTTTTTTTTGAATAGCCTGTGACCCAAATTTGACTTAGCGTCTATAAATCGAGTTGAGTGTAGTAATTTTTTCAGTAGAAAGAACATTATAATATGGTCTTTCTACTTTTTTTTTGCCCTCTAAGGAATGATTACATAAGTTACTTGGACATAATTTCGAAATTATATCCATAAAATTAAAAAAGGCAGCCTTTATTAAAAAAGACTGCCTAAATAGTTTTGAGTGAATATTTGTTTATTCTATTCCATTGGTTCTGCATTGGCAGGCATTAGCTGCTCTAAATATGCTTTTCGTAATTCTAATTCTTTTACAGGGCGAATATAATTACCTGCCACATTTTGCAAGATAACAACATCCTGTCCACTATTGTCAAAGCTACGAAAAAAATAGTTTTTATTTGTAACAATTCTTTTGACAACTAAATAAGGACTCCCTTCATAAGTCCAAGGCATCCCATAAAAGTTTTTGTTGGTCACACTGTACAAACCCTCTTCATAAGTTTCGCCATCTACTATTAATTCATCTACCTCATGATGATTGACGAGTTTGAAGTCGCGACCATCATGAAAATGGATAAAGGCATTACTAGACTCAATATACTCATTACGCATATCCATCGGTTGAATATAACCTTTCCCTCGAAGGGTTTTCCCATTATTAAGGACGATTTTCATATCCTCCCATTTCAGTACCTTTAGCGGGTCAGGGTCATTAAACAAATCAACTAAATAAAGAAAGATACGTGGATCACGCGTTTTATAGCGATTCGTTGCTTTTGCCGACATCATAAAATAAGGACGGTCTTCCATCAACTGGCTAAGATCAGAGATTTTGTTGACCACTTTATATCCAAAACCATCTCTTCCTCCGAGCATGATATAATCGGTCAAAAACTCATACTCTTCATTCACAATACGTGAATTGTCAAACAGTTTGATTTCTCCTTGTCTAACCTTGCGATAAAGGTCTTTAAAATCATCGATCCATTGAAATTCGGTAGAGTCAATACGGGCAGAAATACCTCTTTCAGTACCTTCTACAATGAGGTGTTCTACCATAGATAGATTGACCTGTTTTTTCTTATCTGGATATTCTTGATCAATGAATTGGAAATAGGGAACATTGCTTTTAGATTCGATATACTTGAAAGTACCATTAATAATTAAATCGGTTTTCAATAGCATCTTTCCCTGATGATTCTGAAACTTAATCTTGGGTTTTTTAGTAGTAACAGATCTTGGTTTGGTAGCACCAGGGATACCTAAATCATAATTGGGGCGTGCTCCTGGTTGTGCCATTACGAGCGTTCCGAGGCTTGCTAACAAAAGTGTTAGAATAATTCGATACATGTATAATTCTTGTGGATTACAGGAAACGGGTGAATTGAAACACGAAATTACTATTTTTTGATGGGAATTTCCAATATTACCAGCCTTCCATTTGCGCGCTACTAAATTGGTATCGCTCTTGAAGAATTGCGTAGAGTAAGTCGAGTTGTTGTTGGTACTCGACATTTTCGACATTACTTGCGGAGTTTAGGACAGGTGCATTTCCAATTAATGCCAATAAATCAATGAGTTCTGCATCTAATTGTGATAAGGAATAATAACCTATCATACGAAGGTAAGCGCGCATGGCTGTCCATTGAAATGCTAATTGGGGAATATTTTCATTATTACCCCCTAGTTGTTGCATCTCTAGTTGTACTTGTTTAAGGTGGTGCACAACAGTAGCGGCAATTGCTCTTTCCCAACGATAGAGCAGCGTATCTCTTATAAAAGAAACCGTATCATTTTTGGAGGAAATAGCGGTTCGCCCTTCTAAAAAAGCTTGGAAGATTTGCTCATTAAATAAAGGTAATCCTAGTGATTCGTTTACCAGATCACGCGCTGCAAAACTTTGAATAAAATCGAAATTGTACTCCTTGCTTAAATCAATAGATCCACTATTATCTATATCTTGAAAATGTCTGTCTGATACTAAATCATTTGTCGGGTAATCTGCTAGATTTACAGCAGCTCCATAATACGCAAATGCTTGATCCCATGTATTTTCTCGCTGGGTATAGTTGTTACCACTTATGACTGTTGAGTTGTTATTATTTTCGATATTGTTTAATAGATTGATTGCTTTATTGAAGGCTAATCCTCCGAGTAGGGTAAGTGGAATTTGAGTACTTAAGTCTAAACCAGTAGGAGTGATATAAACAGCGGGAGTCCCTTGCTTATTGGGGTCGAGACTATTGGAAGTAATCGTATCTATTGAAGAGATGATAATAGAATCCGCATTGTACAAATTGCTCATGTCATTTTCTAAGCTATTCGCTGTTTCATCAATGCGAAAATAGCTTTCCGATGCTAATGAATAGGGGCTTGTATTGGCAAGTATATCTAAAATAGGAGCTGGTTCGGTATAATATTGATCAAGTCGAGCTAGAGATGTAGAATCGGTAATAACTTGGTTACCGAATTGCTGAATTAATGACCTATAATCGTGAATCAAGGCCATTTGTGTGGTCACACTACTGTAGTAAACAGACGATGCACCTACTCGATTGAAGCGATACGAGCCAGGTGTACTAAATTCATAAATACAAGAGGTGTCACTAATAAATGCATCGGGATTGAAATTGAGGGCTGTTTTATCGGTACAACCTTTCTCTCGTTTGATGCAAGCAGTAAAAAATAGGAAGCCTAAGAGGAGGAGTAAGACAAGAGGTTGATGGTATTGGGTGGTCATTCTTTTTCGTTGGCAATAATATAATTGGCAAGTTCTGTAGTAGGATTTCGTAGAATTTTACCTTTTTTGATTCCTTTTTTGAGTAATACATTACTCAAAATTTCATCAAAAAAATGAGCAATAGAACCTACAAAGTGAACGGGTGTGTTGGGATATTGTTGTGTATAAGCAACAATATGGTTGTCAATAAATGTTTCAAAATGATTACTAATCATCTCTTGTACAAATGGATGCTCTTTGTGTTTCACTAAAAAAGGGGTAAAAGAAGCAAGATAGGCTTTTGCTTGTTCTTGTTGATATACTTGATCAATCACAGCGTTTTTATCAAGTTGATAGGTCATCTGCATATCAGATTGCAGCGAGATGGGGAGTTTGCGATAGAGGAAATTGCGAATTAGGTGAATACCTAACTTAGAACCACTACCTTCATCGCCTAATATATAACCTAAAGCAGGTGTATACTGAATAATATTACTTCCATCCCAATAACAAGCATTGGAGCCTGTTCCTAATATTCCAATAATTCCTTTTTCGTTTCCTGTTACTGCTAACACAGCTCCTTTTAAATCACTATCAACCCGAATAGTGGCATTTATAAAATGCATTTGCAAGACGCTAGCCACTGTAATACAGCGCGCTTTCCCATTACAACCTGCTCCATAAAAGTAGAGTGTTTCTACTTCATTAGCAAATTCTACAAGTTGTTGGTTGCCTGCTATTATGCGTATCATTGATTCCGCAGATAATGATACGGGATTCAAGCCTTCAGTTTGCCATTCTTCTTTTGAGTTTGGACCCACTAAAAGCCAAGTGGTTTTGGTAGAACCACTATCCGCGATAAGTAACATAATTGGTTATGTACGGTTAAGTATAAATAATGTGTTCGGTTGGGTTAGCAGGAAATGTATGTGAGCGTATGATTTCTTATTCTTGGCTGTGTAGCTTATCTATTAGATCAATATATTTTTGAGCAGCACTGTCCTTATCTGTTCCTTTTAATTTACCCCATGCATCGTATTTTGCTCGCTTGACCATATCAAACATTCCTGGTCGTTTACCAGAAACATCTCCTTGTGTTGCTTGTTTATAGAAGCTATACAATTGGAGTAAGGTATCGTTTGAAGGACGTTTGGTTAGTTCCTTTGATTTTTTGACAGCTACGTCTAGTTGTTCTTGTAATGACATGTTTTATTATTTTATTCCCAATATAGGTACTATGCAATTTTTTTAATTAAGTTACTACAATTTTTTTAACCAATCAACATTCCAGCGATAGTAGCTGTCAAGAAACAAGCTACTGTACCTCCAATGAGGGCTAGAATACCAAATTCAGCGAGTGTGGTACGGCGGTTAGGTGCTAGTGTACCTATTCCTCCGATTTGGATACCAATAGAAGCAAAGTTAGAGAAACCACAAAGGGCATAAGTCGCAATTAAAAGAGATTTCTCTTCCATCAGGATTCCTCCATTCTGCATAATTCCCATATTGGTATATGCGACAAATTCATTAATGAGCGTCTTTTGTCCCAATAATTCACCAACACTAGAAATATCAGCCATTGGTACTCCGATAATCCATGCGACAGGTGCAAATACAGTTCCAAATATAGAGGCAAGTGTAAATCCTTTATATCTACCACTCGAAGCTTCAACAACCCATTCATTTAAACCCGTATAATAGCCAATAACATCAAATAAAATAGAATCAACCATTGCAATAAGCGCATAAAAAGCGAGCAGCATCGCTCCTACATTTACCGCTAATTTAAGTCCTTCTATTGTTCCATTTGATATAGCATCCAACAGGTTACTTCCTACATTTTGATTCGAGATATTCAAATCGCTATTGATCGCATCATAGTTTGTTTCAGGAACTAATATTTTGGCAGCAACAATGGCGGCAGGAGCCGACATAATAGATGCCGATAGTAAGTGTGTTGCAAATAATAATTGCATTTGTTGGTCAGCTCCTCCAAGCATTCCTACGAAAGCGGCAAAAACACCTCCTGCAATAGTAGCCATACCTCCTGTCATCAGACACATCATTTCCGAACGGGTCATTTTGTCAAGATAGGGCTTTACGGTAAGTGGAGCCTCTGTTTGTCCAATAAATATATTAGCAGCAGCAGCCAAACTTTCAGCACCTGACAAACGCATTAGTTTACTCATTACCCAAGCAAAACCATATACAATTTTCTGTAGAATTCCCAAATAATAAAGAGCAGAGGTAAGCGCAGAGAAAAAGATAACTGTTGGTAAGACTTGTACCGCGAAAATATAACCAAAGGTTTCATTGACATTCATGAGGTTGCCAAAGATAAAATCGGAACCTACTTTGGTAAATTCTAATACTTTAACGAAGAACTTGGAAATAAACTGAAAGATTTTATAAACAAATTCTACTTTCAGAATCAGTAAAGCAAACACCAATTGTAACAAAACACCTTTGGCTACTAATACCCAATTGATGGCTCTTTTGTTGGTACTACACAAAAAGGTGAACAATAAGAGTAGAAACATCCCTAATATACCTCGTGCATAGCGATTGTCAAAGAATTTGAAAAAGGCATTTCTATTATCACTATAAGAAAGTTGAAACTTCTTATCATCTCCCATTAGGGTGACTGAATTGTCTGTTAAATTACTAGCAGTAAGTTGCCGTGGAAGTGGAAACACTACTTTGGGCTTGGTAGGTCGTGGAGGTGGTGGAGGTGGTGTTGCTAATGCTAAACTATCGCTCGCTAAAGTATCAATAGGGGCGGGTGGTGGGGGCGGAGGTGTATTTACTATTTTGCCAATAGAATCACCTTTAAAAACGTATTCTAAAGTAATGAGATTGCCCTTTTGCTGCCATTCACCTACTATACGAAGGGTATCTTTGATATAACGGAATCGCTTTCCCATTGAGTTATCAGTGAAATACCATTCTTCACTTGCATCAGCATTTTTCCATTGTTTGATCAATGATTGGGCCTGTGTCTCATTTGTTGGTAAAAACAAAAAAAGAACGACAAAAAAAGAAAATATAAAGGAATGGGGTGTGCGATTCAAAAGGTACATAGTTGATACTTGTAGGTGTTGTTAGAAACGCACACAAAATAATAAAAAAAATCAATCTTCCCCATACCAAATCTCATGCTCCTCAAATATATCTGGCTTTAACTGCTTGTCAATTTGGCGATCGGCAGGAGCTTTAAGCATTTCTATAGCCAATTCTTTGAATCTGGTTTGATAAGCAGGTAAGGTATTACGTCCATAAATAGTATGTCCTCCCTCGTACATTTGTAAATCATATTCTTCGGGAGTCGTAATATATCCACTGTAACCATTACAATAAGTAGCTAACATGATATGTTGCACCCCTCTATGTTTCAGTACCTTTAATACACTTTTTTGTAAACGTTGTCCAGCAATCGTAGTAACCTCTGCGGGTATTCCCAAAATAGCAATACTACCAATTATACATACTTGAAGGGGGAGAATATTAGGCATCCAAGGAGTACGACGAGCAAAACCATTTTTCCCAACAGCCTTGAGACGTTTGATCGTTGGATCTACTGCACCTGGTAGGATAAGGTCTTTTAGTTTATAGGTTCCAAGAATTTTACCACGACCCGTTTCAAGAACAATGGCTTTGGGATAATGTCCTTTATATTTTTGATTTACTTCTTCTCGTTCCTTTCTGTTGGAGAATAATTTGAAAAGCGATTTTTCGTACAACTGTACTACATTAGAAGCTGTTTTACTAGCTATTCCGATAAAAAAGGTTGGAACAGCAGGGGCAGGAGGGCGATCAGAAGCTCCTGTTAATAAGCTGGCTCCAGTAGCAGCTCCAGAAGTGCGTACTCCTTTTTTCCCATTTGTAAATTCGACATCTGCTTCTACTTTCGACATATCGGCAAAGATGAGTTCGCAATCTATTGTCCCATTTATACTTTGGGACTTAGGAGCTTGATGGAATAATTCCATTGCCTTTTGGTACTGCAATTTACCAGTATACTTTGCACTTTTATAATCATCCTCCTCATGCTTTCCCCTTGAAAATCCATTTTTATTATTCCATTGGTAATTGGGAGAAACATCACCTGCGGTATCTTGTGCAAAGATGGAAATAAAGTCCGCATTTCCTGATTCTTTACGAACTTCTTGTTCCATAAAGTAGGAAGCATACCCCTTATTGTCCGAACAGATTTTATTATAATCGTTATTAACACTTGTCGTATGTACTCCAAACCAATTCCAAGAGGCAATAGGCGTGCCATCAGGACGATCAAAACGCAATAATTTCATCGTGCGATCAATTGCTAAATGATGGTCTCTTTTTAGTATTTTCTGCTTAACTTCTGGATTGGCGTTATAGGCTGCAAGTGAACGGTTATAGGCCACTTTTTTGGATGGGGAAAATTCACCTGTCGTGTAAGATAATTGAGCTTCTTCTAGCTTTTGGTTAGCGGCTACAATCGCTTCAACAGTACCATTCAGGTAACCTTCGAATACTTTGGGTTGAAAACCAGGGATGGCTAAGTTATACAAGATATAATGAGAATAACCTCCAGGCGCACTATGCGTATGTTGGGCGGTAAGCATCACATTGTCATGCGTGTATCCAAGTTCGGGATATTCGGTTTGTAGTTTTTTGATAATCGCATCTTGCAGGGCAATGGAATAGAAGCATATTTCGGCATTGACCATTATAAAGTTTGTATTACTTTTGGGGTGTTTGATAGCTATTGCACGGACATAAATAGGTGTTTCAACCCCTTTTACGACATGAAAAGGGACTGCATAACCCATCATGGCTTTATTATACACATAACTAGTAATATCAACTTTTGAACATCCAACTTGGTACATACCGTGTGCTTTAATGGTGTTTAATTCGAACTGGGTAGCTATACTATAATAACGTTAGAACTAAATAAATGTAGCGGAAATGGAAGATATTATATCATTTTTTCAATCAATGTCTTTGTTTGATGTACGAGCATAGGGTATAATTCAGCGAGTAGAGACAAGACATGCCTTGTCTGTACGGGATATATCAGCGAGTAGAGACAAGGCATGCCTTGTCTGTACGGGATATATAAGCAAAGGAAATGCCAAGGAGGGTTAACGGTGAAACGGTTGAACGGTGAAACGATTAACGTTTCATGCACACACAGATGAGCAATGATATAAAACCGCCTCTTAGAGGCGATACAACGATAAAAAAGACTGTCACTAAACTACTCTATGAGGCTAAAAAAAGGTTGCGTAACGCTAACTCAACAACACAATCCCACAACAACACAACAACTGTCTTGCGTGAGGGATTGCAGTGGTAGCTTGGTAAAACAGCCGCTTTTGTGAAGCAATGACTAGCAGGGCTGACAGCGGAAGACACTGCTAGGAATATGCTGAACTAGCGGGTGTGAGGCAACTACAAACGGAAAGCCCGACCTGAAGCAGGGATTGGGGGAATGCGGGATTGTGTTAGTGTTACGCATTTCTGTTATAAAGTTGATCCCCCATCAAGACCTGCGGAAGGGCACGCCCAAATATGAAATTAGGCACAAAAAAAGGCATGACTCAATGAGCCATGCCTTTTATAAAATAAATTATAAATTCGTATTAGAAGTTGCGAGCGTACTTCAAGGTGAAACTACGTGGCGCATCAATCAATGCAGGACGTAATGCGTATTCTACATTAAATAAGTTTCTAACTAGGAAAGAGAACTTATCATTATCATTAGGACTGTACAAAAAGCGTAAGTCTACTAGACTAGTACCGCCATCATTTCGATCTCTAAATTCTTGGATACCTGGTAAGAAAACATTGAAGGCTTGGTCAATGGCTTCCATTCTACTAGTATGTTGTAAGGATAAACCAATACCTACTCGTTTAATATCTGTTTGAATGTCTATTTTAGCTGTATGTCTAAAACGATATTTTAGTACATTATAATCGACAGAAGATAACATTTCTTGAACTCGATCAAACTCTTGGAACTTAGGAACGATGTAGGTGTAACCTGCTAACATAGTAGTTGGAAAGCCAAATAGCTTACCTTTACCAGCTACTGAAATCTCACCTCCAACAATACGCGTGTCACCAATATTGAGCGATTGGAAACCTGCTGCTTGCCCTCCTAAGTCAATGACAGTAGTATCTAATCCTGGATAAATATCCTGAACGATGTCTAATTGTAACAACGCTTCGTCTACACCAAAGGTAAACTCCATCATATCATTATACTCATTGATAAAACCAGAAATGTCAATAAATCCTTTCCACTCACCAAGTCCTATTCCTTGCTTAATACCAAGCTCTGCACTCCATCCTGTTTCAGATTGTAAGTCTGGATTAGGGAAAATACCTACGGGAACGTTAATTCCAACATCTACATTTCCTAATTGTGTTTCTACATAACGCTCGGCAATGGTTGGGAAACGATAACCTTGACCTACGGAAGCTCTTAAGAAAGTATATTCGGCTAATTCGTAATTCAATCCTAAACGGCCTACTGGTTTTGCTTCTTTATCACCTTCAATTTCATTACGCTCAAATCTAAAACCAGCCGAAACATTTAATTTATCAAAGAATTTTTTGTCGGCTTGTAAATAAACACCAATATTAGAAGCGGAAAGGGTTTGGTTTCCATATAACTCAGCTTCTACGGTAGAAAGTTGACCAACAACTCCACCAGTTAATACTAAGCTTATATCTTCCCAACGCTTTTGCGCTTGGATTTCACTATAATATAAATCAGATAAAGTACTCTGATTGGTATTATTTTTATTATCTGCTTTGTAGTAACGACCTAAATACTTTACTCTAAACCCACTTTCTGTAAAATATTCTACAAATGGATCGAGGGTCAATTTGAATGATTTGTTAATAATACGAGGAGTCGCATCCCATAAAGTATAAGCATCCACTCCATCGCCATTCCAAATCAAAAACGAACTACTTGTATTTACTTGGATATTGGTATTTAAACCGACTGATATATTGGGAGTTGCGCGGTAACGCAAGTTAGCATTACCTCGAATTCGACGTGTAAATTGAGAACGTCTCCAGCTATCGTCTCCATAGGCGTTAATACCACCTACAAAATCCAATTGTCCAAATTTTTGACGGTGTGCGGCAGAAAAACCAGTTGCAATTGGAAATTGTTCTCCCCACCAAGATTTTTTATCAATAATTTGATTTCCTTCTTCATCGAGTACAGGCTCTCCATTTTCATCTACTCGTGGTACTTCATTATTTCTTGGATTTTGCCAAACTTGTGTAAAGGCTGCTACCTTCGATTCGGGTTCTGATTTAGGATAAGCAGTACGAAGGTTAATAATACCATTCAAAGCTGCTGAACCATAAAGTGCAGAAGCAGCCCCTTTGATAACTTCTACTTGCTCTAAGTTTTCAATTGGTAAAAAGTCCCAGTTAGGGAAACCTGCATCACCCGTCAAAATAGGTAGGTCATCCATCAACAACATCACCCGACTACCCGCACCATACGAATATCCACTACCACCACGAATATTTGCCTGTCCATCAATCACACTCACACCAGGCACTTTTTCAACTGCCTCGTCAACGCGCACATTGTTAGCGTTTTCTACCAGTGAAGGAGGAATTACTTCCAGAGAAACAGTTTCTTCACTCACTCTTTTTTCAAACTTACTACCCGAAACTACTACTACATCCAATAACTCGGCATTTTCTGGAAGCAACATGTCAAGTGTTACAACATCTCCCTCTTCGAGTAATTGTTCGACTTTTTCGGCTGAAAAACCAATACAACTAAATTCAAGTGTATAATTACCAGGCGGAAGGTCTAAAGAGTAGTTGCCATCGTAATCTGTTTGCGCGCCACGCGTTTCGCCAGCAACTTGTGTAACCACATTAACCAAAGGCACCGGTTGCCCATCAGTTTTATTGGTTACAGTCCCCTTTACTGTTGCATTTTGAGCCAACACAGAAGCAACACTCAATAAGCAGCAAAGAAAGACTAAAAGCATAAGGTTTAGCTTTTTCATAACGTCTGTTTTCTTTTAGTGAAATTATATTTACATGAAATTATATTCCCAATAGTAAACTCTTCCGAATGAATGCATGTAATACATTACATCATTTTAGATAGATGCAAATTACACATTTAATATGGGTATGCACAATACACAGGCAATGAAAGCAGGAGAAAGGAGGTGTAAAAACAAATTTTTACACTAATATAACAAGGAGAGATTATGACTAAAGGTTTTTTGTAAACACTCAAAGATACAAGACGAAAGGTAGAATGACAAATGATTCAGTAGATAACTAATAAACGTTTGTTAAATAGTAAATTAGCAAAGTATAGCTAGTGTTGGACAAACCTTTTTGGGAACGAGACAACCTTTAAGGGTATGAAAGCATTATATTCATTGATGAGTAATTGAATCCCTAAACAGAAAAAGAAAGTATCTGAACATAAGTCTTTAAAATACTTTTAGCCTTGTTTGGGCATTCAATATTTAATGCTTAATTTTGAATATTTCGTATCAAACTTATAACCATACTAGGAGGTTGCATGTATGCAAAAAATAATTGAGGGAAACATACCTGACCACTAAATAAATGCTGATTATAACCTAAATCTATTATATTCCTCAAACGTTTTTTTACCTGTCACATCCTACACAAATCATTTTTATTATGAAGAAAAACTACTTACTGTTTTTTGTCCTACTTTGTTTTGTAGGATTCTCCTCTGTTGCATTTGCACAAGAGGATCGCTGTCCAAATGGCGAGTTTACAGCTGGTATAGCAACACCTCCAGGCGTTGATTTACTAGTGACAGGTTGGGAAGTTGAGCCTGCTTCTCCCGATCATGCATTTATTGTTTTAGGTTCTGAAGAAGATGAAGCTGGTGATCGCCTAATTAAAGGGGTAAGTTTTGATGGTACTTTGGATTTTTCAGCTATGGATGATGATACCTACTGTTTTGTAGGATTTGCATACGACCAAGCTGAGTTAGATGCTTTCGTTACTGCTGCAAATGCACTTATTTGTCCATTATTTGGATCACAAGAGGATGCTCCTTTAAAAGACTTCTGTGATAATGCAGAAAATCCTAGAGAGCCTGTACCAGTACCTGCAGAATTAGATGTAGTACTAGAAGTTGTAGGTGCTGCTTTCGCTGGTTTAACAATCCCTTCTGTAGAAACAGCAATGGATACCGTTTCTGGTTTAGTAGCTGATGCGCCATTCTTATGTTATGACATCGCTGCTGGAGAACACTGTGTAGTTGTTGAAAATGGAGCAGTTGTAGAAGTGGTAGAAGTAGGAATCGAGGAGCTTGATGCTAATCGTTTCGAATTAATCCAAAACTTCCCTAATCCATTTAGCAGCTATACAACTATCGCCTTCAGTACACCAAAAGCAACTGAAGTTTCTTTTGATGTGTATGACCTAACTGGTCGCAAACTATTTAGCGATCAACTCAGCACCCGACAAGGTATCAATGAATATATCTTCGAGGCGGCTGATTTTAGTGCAGGCGTTTACTTTTACACCATCACCAACGGTGACGATGTGATTACAGGAAAAATGAATGTAAAGTAATTCCTTACTTAACAAATTCATAATTATAAATAACCGATCATTGAGCAATCAGTGATCGGTTTTTCTTTGTAAGCTCTTATCCAATTATTCAGTCATCCTGTCATCCAATCATTATCTACTGGGCGTGCCCCCATTTTTGCTTTTCAGATGTTCCCGCCAGCGTCCTCGCTGGTGGCATCTGAAAAGCAAAAATGGGGTCGGGCTATCCGTTTGTAGTTGTCTCACACCCGCTTGTTCAGTATATACCTAGCAGTGTCTTCCGCTGTCAGCCCTGCTAGGCATTACTTCACAAAGCGGTTGTTTCGTCAAGCTACCACTACTATCCCTCACGCGGAAAACGATGGAACGATGGACGATGAAACGTCGGACGGAAAACGTGGTACCTCGTCAATCGTTCAATCGTCGGACGGAAAACGTGGTACCTCGTCAATCGTTCAATCGTCGGACGCAAATCGTTCAATCGTCAATCGTTCAATCGTCTTCACTGAAAAAAACTTCGCACCTCGCACTTCGCACCTCGCACGAATTCGTTATCTTTGCCCCATGATCACCCATGAAAAAATAACCATCGCAGTCGATGGCTTCGCTTCTTGCGGAAAAAGCACCCTAGCCAAAGATTTAGCCAAGTCACTCCAATACACTTTTATAGATAGTGGAGCTATGTATCGAGCGGTCACCCTCTATTTTCTTCGCCAAGAGGTCAATATCTACGATACAGAAGAAGTGAGTAAAGCCCTCGAAAAAATAAGCATTTCCTTTCGACATCTCGAAGAAGGAGAACTAGCCGTTACCTTCTTAAATGATGAAAATGTAGAGCGAGAAATAAGAAGTAAAGACGTTTCAGAAAACGTAAGCCTAGTAGCAGCGATCTCTAAAGTGCGTCGTTTCTTAGTTGCCCAACAACAAGCAATGGGCAAAGAAAAAGGAATTGTTATGGATGGAAGAGACATTGGAACAGTCGTATTTCCCGATGCCGAACTAAAACTTTTTATTACCGCTCAAATTGATGTGCGTACCCAACGCCGCTTCGACGAACTGCAACGGAAAGGCATCGAAATGACCCGCCCACAAATTGAAGCAAATCTGCAAGAACGTGATCGTATTGATTCCACTCGTAAAGATAGCCCCCTCAAAAAAGCAGAAGATGCTATAGAAATTGATAATTCAGCATTGAATAGAGCAGAACAACTCGAACTAGCTTTAAGTTATGTGAAACGTGTGACGGTTGAACGGTTGAACGGTTGAACGGAAAACGTTTAACCGTCCCATCGTTCAACCGTTAACCGTTCATCGTTCAACCGTCCATCATGATCCCTTCCTCCGACCTCCAAACCTGCCTCCAAGTACTACGGACGCTTTCCCGAAATCCCGAACTAGCAGCCGATCAAGAAGAATTAAAAACACTCATTAGCAAAATCAATAAACAAGCACGTAAAGCCTTACGTAAAAAAGCAGCCCGACAAAAAGTTGAACAAGACAAAGAGATAAAGTCAAAAACATGGATGCATCAACACAATGCATATGATAGTAAACCATTAACACAAATACCAAATACAGTACAAGAAGAAGGAGAGCAGGAAGCCCCTCGTTTACAAAATCCTCAGACCTGTTATAGCTGTAAGAAAGACTTTCATAAAGTACATCACTTTTATCATTTGCTATGCCCCGAATGTGCCATTGTCAATTATATCAAACGTTCACAAAATACAAATCTAAAAGGAAGGGTAGCTCTCATTACAGGAGGACGAATTAAAATAGGGTTTCACTTGGCTTTGAAAATGTTACGAGATGGGGGGGAGGTGATTGTTACCACTCGATTTCCCAAAAATGCAGCAAAAAACTACGCAAAAGAACCCGATTTTGATCAATGGGCCGAGCGATTACACATTTGCCAAGTAGACTTTCGAGATATACCAGCGACTGAAGAGTGGCTATCTCAAATCCAACAGTCTTTTAAACATATTGACATCATCGTCAACAATGCCGCTCAAACCATCAAGCGACCCAATTCCTTTTACGAACATCTTCTCCCACAAGAACAAACAGACATTAAAACACTTCCCCTCAACCAACAAAAACTCCTGCTCTCGCCAGCGTCCTCGCTGGTGGTTACTCCAAGCCCTCCATTCAATTCCTCACACCTCGTACTTCGCACCTCGCACCTTCTTGATAAAGACGGCCAAGCCCCCGACTATCGCCCTCAAAACAGTTGGACACTCAAACTAGAAAACATTGAAACAGTAGAATTTTTAGAAGTGCAATTAGTCAATGTTATCGCCCCCTTCCTCATCAACAAAGCCCTCTACCCACTATTACTAAAAAGCCCCCATTCCCGAAAATTTATTATCAATGTTTCGGCAATGGAAGGGCAATTCAATCGAGCATCCAAAACAGCTTTTCACCCACATACGAATATGGCAAAAGCAGCCCTCAATATGATGACGCGGACTACTGCTCAGGATTATGCAAAATTGGGTATCTTTATGACAAGTGTTGATACAGGTTGGATCACTGAGGAAAACCCCTGGGATAAGAAAGTGAAAATCAAAGAAAGAGGCTTTGTTCCACCATTAGATGTGATTGATGGAGCTGCTCGTTTATATGATCCAATTGTAAGAGGACTTACAGAAGAAAGAGAACCTTATTTTGGTGTATTTTTAAAAGATTATCTACCCCATGAATGGTAAGCATGACAATCCAAACGAAGAAACTACGAAGCAACAACGACCCATCGCTGTTGTATGTCCCATTGAAGGGGCTTTTCAAGCACCTCCCTATCAAATAGAGGAGCTAAACCCGCTTCTAGAAGCCATAAGTAAAGGCGAAGTCCCAAACAATGATATTCAACATTTTCAACGAGGAAGCCTCCGCAATGATGGCTATATCGACTGTTGTAAACAAGCATTAGGTGTAGCAGGTACGCACCAATTGACACATGCTCTAAAACAAAACCAACACATCAAAGGCATTCTATTTGGTACAGATGGACTTGGAGATGAAGGAGCAAGTAAAGTAGCAGAGATGCTACAAGAAAACAAGCAACTCGAAACCCTTTACTTAGGTTGCAATTATATTGGTTCAAAAGGAGCTAGTGCATTAGCAATGGCTTTAGAGAATCACTCTTCCATAAAAAATGTATGGCTCAAACGAAATCCTTTAGGGCCAGCAGGTGTGCAAGCCCTAGCAGAAATGCTGAAAAGTAACATACAACTCAAATGCCTTGATTTAGTCAATACTTTATTAGGAAAAGAAGGTCTGTCAGTCTTGTTAAATACCATAAAAAGTAACCACCCCTCTCTAGAACGCCTCTATCTAGGAGGAAACAATTTAGGAGTTGATGAAGCCATAATGATTGCTGATTTTCTAGAAGAGAACCAAAAAATCAAGGCCTTACACATCGGTGTCAATGCATTAGGCGATAAAGGAGCTATTCTAATCGCAAATTCCCTCAAAAAAAATACGCATTTACAGGAACTAGGTATCCCTAGTAATGGTATAGGAATAAGAGGAGCTATTCCTCTAATTCAAGCACTCCAAATACATCCTCGTATAGAACATGTCAATATAGGTTATAGCCGTTCTACTAGAGCTTTAGGAGGGACAGCCAATACACTTGATGATATGGTTGCTCCTTATATTGCCGATTGGTTAAAGCAAACAACAAGGTTGCGTTATTTAGACATAGCCCATAATGAAATGAGCAATCAAGGCTTTCGTCTTATTCTGGATGCCTTGCAAAATAATCACTACCTCCAACATCTGTGGGTAGGAAAAGGCTTTCACGGGAAAATGAAGGACGAGTTACGACAACTATTAAGTCGTAATGCAGCCAACAAAGGAGATTATAAGCGATGGGCGGAGGAAGTAACAGCTATACGAAGTGTGTATCGTTAATCATACAAAGTAACTAGAACCATGAAATATAATTTTGAAGATAAAGAGAAAATACTGGCTCTTATTCATTCAGAAGATGCGACTAATGCCGAATTAGGTGTGCAATTGTTGAAAGGAAAAGGTATTTGGGAAGATTTTATCGTACAATACTACTTGCATTCCGATTATCTTCATGCCAATTTTAGTGAGTTTTATGAAGAAAAAGAACATCAAGAGGCTTGGAAATGGTCGAAAGGATTAAGATACATGTTCAACACCTATGGTATCTCATCTGATTACGGCTTTACAAGCAAAAAAGTAACAGAAAAGAGTATCATGCGTAATGTACATAAACTAGAGAAGCAGGGTTATTTTAATGCTGAAAAGCTAATCAATGCCATTGCTCAATATCACCAAAAAGGAGATGGCTATTTCTTAATATATGGTACTAGTGAGAAAAAGAAAGAAATTTTACAAAAACGACTCAAAAAGACATGGTGGGGAGCCTGGGAAATGAACTTGTCTAACCTCGGACTCTTTCGTCTACCTATCGAATTGTATGCCTTTAAAGATATTGCGATTCTAAACCTTGTTGGAAACCGCCTTGAACGAATTCCCCGAAAAATGATTGAATTACCCAAGTTGAGAGTAATAAAGGTAAAAGGAAATCGGATGAAGCGAGGGGTACATGAGGATGTTCATAAGAAGAATGTTAAGTTTTCATTTTAATACGGCAGCCAGAGGCTGCGACTTGTCGTCATAACCACCAGCAAAGACGCTGGGCAGCCTCATAGACGAGGAGACTAAAAACTCAGCAAATCCCTAAACTTAGTCGCCTGTCGCCGTGAAATTTCCACCTCCTCGCCCCCCTTCAACAGCACCTTATAACGACCCTTAAACCACGGCTCAATATTATCGACCCATTTCAAGTTAATCATCTGTTGGCGATTAGCTCGAAAAAACACACCTGCATCAAGGCGACTTTCCAAATAATTGAGTGAGCGAGCAATGATGGGCTTTTGGTTTTCGAAGTGAATACGCGTATAATTTCCCGATACCTCAAATAGACGAATATCCTTTAATTTAACAATCCAACATTTGTCGCCATCCTTTACAAATACTTGGCTTTCGGTCGTTAAATGTTGATCTTTAGGAGGTGTTTCTTTCTCGTGAAATACTTGGTTCGCCTTTTCAATCGCCTTTGCCAATCGCTCTGTTTTAATAGGTTTAAGCAAATAGTCTAAAGCATTATATTCAAACGATTTGATAGCGTACTGATCGTAAGCAGTCGTAAAAATTACTTGTGGAATCTCATCCAAACATTCGAGTAATTCAAAGCCATTTTTGCCAGGCAAATGAATGTCTAAAAAAAGCAAATCTACCTCTTTTTCGACTAAAAGTTGAAGAGCCTCGTCCGCATTAGCAGCTTCTCCAATCACCTCCACTTCATTATGCGCCTTCAATAAGGTTTTCAACTCATTTCGAGCCAATCTAGAATCTTCTACAATGATGCTTTTTAAATTCATCTGTAATAATTAGCAGTTTAGGAAAAAGTAGTGTATTTTTATACTCGGAGCCTTTGAGCTACCACGTGTACATAGTCTTTAAGACTATGTTCGAGCAAGCCTAGCTTGCCCTTTTTTTATAAAGGAATACGCACCTCAGCCACCACCATCTCCTCATCCTGTCTTAATCCCAGTTTTGCCTGAGAATCATACAACAATTGCAATCGTTCCCGAATATTGTCCAATCCAATCCCTGTCGAAGGTTCTGTCGTTTTACTACTGCTAAACAAACTCCCCGAATTACGCACCTCAATCAACAATTGTTGCCCTTGTTGTGATGCCTTTACCTCCACATCTCCACCTTCAGGCAAACGAGCAATCCCATGTTTAATCGCATTTTCGACCAATAATTGAATCAACATTGGAGGAATAGACAACGAATAAAGAGAAGGATCTACCTTCATCTGATACTGCAATTTGTCTTCATATTGAATAGAAGCCAACTCAATATAGTGTTGTACAATTTCAATTTCACTTCCCAAAGACACCTTTTGGTCTTTGGTATAATTAATCGAATAGCGAAAAATATCTGATAAGTTGGTCAGCATTTTTCGTGCCTTTGTAGGGTCTTCCAAAATTAAGGCGCGTATATTATTAAGGGCATTAAATAAAAAATGCGGATTAATCTGCGATTTTAATAAATTTAATTCCGCTTCTCTTGCTGCGGCTTGCAATTTCCATTTCTCAATTTCTGCACGCTGATACTTTTTAAAGAGTACATAACTAAAATACATCAGCGACCAAATCATAACGACTAAGCCCATGTTAATCCAATTGATAAACAAATGGGAAATAGTAAAAGGGTAGTCAGAGCCACTAATCAATTGGTAAAGAACGCCTCCTATGCTAAGAGTTAAACTCGACCAGATAAAAGCAGTAGTGACTACTCCTGCAATAAGCGGGAGGATTAGTTGACTAGGTGTCCAATCCTCCCATCGGTATTTTTTGACTACTTCTCGAAAACCCCAAGTAGTAGCACAGCCAAATGCGCCTGATATTAGGGCTAAGACAGTCACTTCAATAGAAAACCCAGCAACTGCTAGTTGAACAAGTCCATTAAAGAGAGAAAAAATGCTCCAAATTATGATATGTAACTTCCAGAAGTTCGACATAGCTACTTATTTTACATGCTCTCCCAACCAATCACTCATTATCTCCAATACTTTAGGAGAAAAAGTCTCCTCTAGCTTTCCATATTCCATTACACTTCCCGTTTCCGATTCTTGAAATAGGTGATTCAAGTTTTTCATGCTATGAATGGTCACCTTGCGATTGCCTCCTCGCTTCAAACTCTGCTGAATACCTTCCAAGTTAACTTTGGCAGGAACCTGCACATCCTTATCACCATTAATCGCCAATACAGGACACTTTACCTTTCTAAGAAAATCATTAGGATTAAACTTCATAAAATACTGAAACCACGGCGTCGTCATTTGTCGTACATTTGCCTGAACAGTCGCTTCCATATTCTCTGGTGTTGGGATATCTGCTTCAGGATAATTACTATAAGCTTCTTTTAAATATGCCGACAATTTTTGCTCCAACTCTTCCTTAGAATCAGCTCCTTTGTTCAATATTTTGTAAGCTCCATCCATCGTTTTTGCATTCAATTTTGCCATTTTAGGAGGGACATCCGCAGCAAGTCCAACTGCCTCAATCTGCATAGGCATCAAGTCGATGCTAGGAATACCAGGACCTGCCAGTAAAATAATAAAAGCAATCTGTTTATCATTACTCGCTACCATAGGTGCAATGATACCACCCTCACTATGACCTATCATTCCAATTTTCGACGCATCAATATCCTTTCTTGAACGCAAATAAGCAACCGCTGCTGCTACATCACTCGCAAAATCAACACTAGTAGCCGTTTTAAAATCTCCCTCCGAATCCGCTACTCCACGATCATCATATCGTAATACCGCATAGCCTTTACTCGTCAAATAATCAGCAATCACCCAGAAAGGTTTATGTTGTAAAATCTCCTCATTACGATCTTGTGGCCCTGAACCACTAATCAAAATAGCAGCAGGAAAAGCCTTTTTCCCTTTGGGTTTCGTCAAGGTGCCCGCCAATTGGATACTATCTGCCTTCACATTCACAAATGTAACCTCTTCCACTTCATAAGCAAAAGGACCTTTCGGAGTTTGAGGGCGATTAATGACTTGTTCTTCTACTTCCTCACGACTCATATTCAAGGACAATTCTTGCCCCATTTGTTTCAATACACCTGTCAATTCATTCTTTTCAGCATCATATTCCCCTTCATACAAAAAGTTGCCTCTAGGAATATTAATCTTTAATTGATTTTTTTCAAAAAGCACCTCTTGTGCAGGAATCCCCAATACCTTTTGATCAGGACTATCCAAAGTCGCATTCAAAGAGCCATCTGCCGATTCGGTGATATGAAAAATAATCCGTAACTCTACCCCCATCGTTTCCAATGTGCCATACCAATCACCAGTCACAGGAATCGCCGAATCTGTTTTTATCTCTTTTTCCACTTTTGCCTGCGCCCTTGTCAGCTCTAGTGGAAAACCCATACCACCCTGTGAAAACTTTCCTTTTACTGCTTTCTCCAATAATTTTCCCTCATAATTCATACCCATACTTGCCGCCTTGATCTTCAAAGTCGAACCTTCAAATGATACCTCGTCCATCGGAATACCTGTTGCCCCTTGCATCGGACTATCCATCGTTGCCTTCAAGGAACCATCCTCTTCTAAAATATGAAAAATGACAGGTAATTCAGTACCCTGAACCTCCAAAGTTCCTTCCCAATCTCCCACAATGTCTTGTGCATATGCAAAAGGAGCCAATAATAGGAATGTAAGTAATAAAAAAATAAACCGTTTCATAATGTATACTTGTTTTAATGATTATCAACAATCACAATAATAAACCAATCACCTAATTTACACAAAGTGAAACGGATAAACGGTCTTTTCGTCAGGATAAGTGGAACATGCAAATAATCTTTTGTAATTTCGAATTGTTATTTATCTTGGGCGTGCCCCCATTTTTGCCAATCAAGCTGTTAGGTTTTTCTAAGCTGACAGGTTTCGATTGGCAAAAATGGGGTCGGGCTATTCGCTTGTAGTTGCCTCATAGAAAAGGTATTCGGCTCATACACCTAGCAGTGTCTTCCTTCGTCAGCCCTGCTAGTCGTGCCTCATAACCTTTCTATTTCGCCAAGCTACCGCTACTATCCCTCACGCAAAACCAATGAATGATTGAGAGAATGCGCGAATAGGCGTTACGCAACAATCACTCATTCACTAAATCATTCATTCGCTCATCCACTAAATCACTCATTCACT
>JAHDHP010000007.1:22521-26504 GCA_020631245.1 Bacteroidota bacterium
ATCAGAGCATTCCACAAGCTCCTCCAACGTATCACTTTTACAATTCAGGTGATATAGATTTGTTGGAGGAATTTGTAAGAGGCTGTCTTGATTTTAGAATTGGGGTTGAAAAGCTAGATTTTTTTAACCTTTAAGTACCTAGACATAAATTTTTCGACAAAAAATAACCACATAAGGCAGATAAGAAACATAAGAAGCTCATTGATAAATATCAAATTATCTTAATGGCAAGAAGAATGAAGTACACATAAGAGTCGTCAAAGACGACCACTAATGTGAGCTTTGATCTTCTTTAATAAAGAGTGTATTTGAAGGGTATATATCTTATGTGACTTATTTTTCTTATGTGGTTCCAATTTATTCATACTCGTAAAATGCCGGAAAACTTTTGTTTATGTACTTACTTAAGGTAGGTTATTTTACTTTCTATTGACTATTGACTGACTGTACAGACAAGGCACGCCTTGTCTCTATCAAAATCTAAATCTAAATCGCTTCCACAATCCCATCAGCAATCCCAAATTCAATGGCTTCTGTTGCATTTAACCAACGGTTCTCATTAAAGTGAGTCATCACATTTTCAACCGTTTGCTTACAGTTTTGCGCATACGTTTCAGCAACAAAGTTACTAAGACGTTTAATATGATTAGGAGATTTACGTCCACCAGCAATACTTCCTTTAAAAGCGGAATTCATTTCTGGTGGATGCACCATTAATTGTGTATTGGGATAAAGCATACGTTGGTCCCCCGCTGAAAAAATAAGTGCCCCTGCCGAACTAGCCAAGCCCATTGCAACTGTATGTACAGGTGTTTTGATGAGTTTGATAGTGTCAATAATAACCATTGCAGCAGTAAAAGAACCAATTTCAGAATTAATATGAATAGTGATTGGAGCTTCCTGATCTTTTGAATGAAGGAACATCAGAGCATCTACTATTTTTCGCGCATTGCCATCATTGATGGTTCCCCACAAAAAGAGCTGACGATTTTCAAGGAAATGTTGAGTAAATTGTTGGGAGCCAGCAATTTTTTCTAGAATACTATTGATAGGAGAATTCATATGTTTAATAAGTTAGTTATTATGAGCAAAATAGCTTCTCAGAGGCTATTTAGAAATAGGTGCGATAGAAATGGTAAAAAGTGCCGTTTATTGTTATCTAAGAAATTAGATCATGCATTCTTCATTACACAGAGAATAACAAGAATACGGTTCAAGTAGTTGTATCAAATAATCAGGATCATAGGTAAAAGCATGGTTGATATTTCGAGCATAAACAAAAGCTGTCGCACCCATCAATTTGCGTAACTGTTTACGTGCTCTAAACAATCTGATTTTCACATTACTTTCTGATAAATGCCTTAGTCGAGCAATCTCGCGAACACTCAAATCATGGTAGTAAAAATCATCAATTAGTTGGCGTTGTTGTTTAGGTAGCGTATCAAGTGCTTCCGTTATCTGTTGTTGATAATCTTGATGCTCTACTTTCGAATAGCCATTCTCCTCATCTATCTGCTCCAATTGATGATCTTCAATAGGGGAGGTGTAATGCTTATTGCGACGTAAGAAATTATTACAGACATTTCGGACAATCCCGCTCATCCATCCTTTGAAGGCGTTGCGATCTCGCAACTTATCCAAATTATTATAGGCTTGTATAAATGATTCCTGCACGAGGTCTTTCGCTAATTCAGGATCACGTACTATTTTTTGAGCCTTATACAAGCAATAAGTTTGGTGCTCTTTCACCAACTGACTAAATGCTTTTTTATCACCTTTCATAAAGGCGTCAATGAGTGACTGAGATGACATATTTTTCATAGATGGAAATGTTTTTGATTGAGTAGATGAGTGATTGGGAAAGAGTAGTATAAGTCCCATCCAATCATGCAGTCATCCTGTCAACCATTCATTGGAACGCGTGAGGGATAGAGGCGGAAGATTGGCGTAGAGACGTTGCGCGCAACGTCTGTACAGAAAGGTAGTGAGGCTTCGACTAGCAGGGCTGACAGCGGAAGACACTGCTAGTACGTAGTGGAACAGACTGCTACAAGCCAACTATTAGCCGAAAGCCCGACCCGAAGGGACACGCCCAAAAAAAATATGCGATGAAAATAATAATAAAAGAATAAATCCTTTTTTTGTAAGTGGCCAAAAATTAGAACTGGTTACAGAATTATACAAATTAATCCCATTTTTAGTTGAGTAACAGAGAAAAAAAATATTTTTTTTATTTTTTATGAGTTCTTTCAAACCCTTATGTCATAAGAGATTCAGCGAGCAAAAGATATTGTACGCATTGTTATTTGACTTGTTATTAATGTTTGATTTGGTATAATATCAAAAGAGTTATAAATTTGCGACTCGAAATTGAATGTTAACAAAAAAAAAGAGTCAATAACCATCTTTACTAGTACCCTTTCTAATTAGGTAGATCAATATAAAACAACTATCGATTATTAAAGCAACATAAAATTAAAAATCCTTAAGTAATATTTCTTTACTGCTCATACCCTTTTTTTATTGTATACATTCATGCTGATAATTAAGCAGTTATGTTTATTATCAGGCTTTCTAGAAAGCAAATAGATATAGCTATTTATTTAGTTGTTATCAGTTGTTTTTTCTAGGAGATGGAATTGGTATGTCTACCTATTATTTATCGCAAATAGAAACTGAACAATTAACTAACCTTAAAAACTATGTTGAAACTGAAATGGTTAGGTGCATTATTATGTCTAACGGCAATAGTAATAGGCCTTACTTCTGCAAAAAAAAGTAGTAGTGTTAGCTCTTATATTAACAAATATAGTGGCATTGCTGTCTCTGAAATGAAACGTTCTGGTATTCCTGCCAGTATTACACTCGCTCAAGGTATTCTAGAATCTAGTAGTGGCGGGAGCTACTTGTCACGAAAAGGAAATAACCACTTTGGTATTAAATGCCATAGTAGCTGGAAAGGTAAACGCCTTTTTGCGAAAGATGACCGAAAAGATGATTGCTTTCGTTGTTATAAAAATGCTAATGAATCCTTTAAAGATCATACCAACTTTTTGGTACGTAATAGCCGATATAACTTTCTTTTTAAAGGAAATAATAGCGACTATAAATTTTGGGCAAAAGGCTTGTTGAAAGCGGGCTATGCAACAGATAAAAAGTATGCCAAGAGCTTGATTTCTGTTGTCAAAAGATACAACTTAGATAAGTACGACAAATGGCTTAAAAATAATAAAGTGACGAAGCCAAGTGTAAAAACGGCTTCTAAGAGTTCGAGTACTAAGAAAACAACTAAAACCACTACTAAACCTAAGACAGAAAAAAAAGCTCCTAAGAAAGAAGAAAAAGCAGTGAAAACTAAGGTCACTGTTGATGTGCAAGATGGTATAAAGGTAGGTAAATTTGATAAGGATGTTACGCTCAAACAAGTAGCAGCCGTATTTAAATTGACCGAAAAAGAGGTGGCAGCTTTCAATAAATGGAAAACATCTGATATGGTACAGGCGGGTACTTTTGTGAAGCTACAAAGCCCAAGTGAAAAACTGCCTTTCTGGAAACAATTGAGTGATATTGGAGCTTGGGCAAATTTGTATGGTATCAAGGATAAAATATTAGGTAAGTCTAAAAAGAAGACGAAGCCTATTATTTTTGATGTATCTCTTACTGCAACAACTGCTACTGTGATTGAGTCTTCTACCAAAAAAGAAGCTCCTAAACCTGCTCCTAAAAAGTCGTCTGAAAAAGGAGAGAAGAAAGTAACAGAGAAAACGTCTTCTAAGCCAAAAGTAAAAGAGGAGAAGAAGGATAAAAAAGAGGCAGTAAAGACGACTAAGAAAGAGGAGAAGAAGGATAAAAAAGAGGCAGTAAAGACGACTAAGAAAGAGGAGAAGAAGGATAAAAAAGAGGCAGCAAAGACGGCTAAGAAAGAGGTGAAAAAAGAAGTGAAGAAAACGAAAGATACGAAAAAGAAGGAGGAAAAAATGGAA
>JAHDHP010000007.1:26604-31752 GCA_020631245.1 Bacteroidota bacterium
GAAAAAAGAAGTGAAGAAAACGAAAGATACGAAAAAGAAGGAGGAAAAAATGGAAACTAAAAAGACTCCTACTCCTACTAAATTAACGCGTGTTCACTTGAAACCTCAAACCAAAATACATAAGGTGAAGCCAGGCGAGAATCTGTATCGAATTGCTCGTAAATATGGAATGACCGTCGATCAATTGAAAGCCAATAATCAATTGAAAAATAATAATCTGGATATCAATCAAGCACTAAAAGTGAATATTTAATCTCTTTTTGATTGTTTGAATACCGAAAAAATGATCCCCCAATGTTAATCATTCATTAGCATTGGGGGATTTGTTATATGGAGAGGTAGCAAATGGCTTAAACGAAAGAAAAGGAACAGCTTAACAATCTAGGTATTACTTTATGTGAAATAATAGGTAAATCCTTATCTTTAAACTTCATTTTAAAATTAATAAACTATGGAAGTTAGTGATAAATTAAAAGGGATAATTATCCTTTCAGTCTTTGCCCTTATAGGAATGGTTGTGTGTATGTTTATAACCGCCCTTTATACGCGAAATCAAGCCGATTGGATGATGGTCTTATTGCCTGGTTTTTTATTTATTAAAAGTAGTGCAATGGCCAATTTTGCTACTTTTATTAACCTTTACATTTATGCAATGATTGCTGTGATAGGAGGTGGAGTCATTTATAGTAAAGTAAAGAAGTAATCTATTTTTTTTCCTTATTAATCCTATAATCCCTTATTCTTATGCCAAAGCACCTATCCTTTATTTGTTGCCTTGCCCTTTTTTTATTGACTTATATACCCGTAGGTCAAGCACAAGATACGCTCGTCGTACAGACTTTTACTTACGACTCTACCAGTCGTAGTGCTATGTTCACCTTCCCAGATGTAGAAAGTACGAGTTATGCCAAAGTATTAATGGAGTATAGTATGCGTTGTCATGGTGGAGTTGCAGGAGGTAATGGGAATATTGGATGTTATGAATGGGACTATACCTGCAATACAGTGATTACAGACCCCTCAAGAGTAGACTCTTCCCGTGCTACACATCCTTCCCACATCATTTCCAATTATAGTGGAGATGAGTTTTCTTATGTAACCGAGCCAGTTTATACCAGTTATCAGTATACGCAAAAAGAGGTGACAGTTACGAATGGAAATAACAGTGATTTTAAACAGATTGGAGCAGGTGATGTATCAATGGTAGCTCCTTTTGGGACAACGGCATTATCAGGGAAATCTCAATTTGTATGGCGAGCAGATGAATTAGCGGCTGCTGGCGTAAGTCAAGGAAGTATTTCAGGAATAAAATTATGGACAAAGGATGTAGGAAGTGATATTCGTTTTTTACGTATCAAAATGCAACATACCAATTTAGATCAGCTAAATCCCAATGAACCAGTTTTAAGTGGCTTTCAAGAAGTATATTTTAAAAATACAACATTAGATAGCGAGCAAGAGGAAGAAATAGTATATTTCTATGCCCCATTTCCCTACAATGGAACAGATAATATACTCGTCGAATTTGATTTTAGTAATACCACTACAAGTGCCGACAATATCTTACAAGGAGAACAAACTCTATTTGTCGCAGGTATCCAAAGCCAAAATAATGACTTTGCCTTGGAGTTCAATGGCGCGCAAAAAGTATCATTCGATGCTGAATCATTGTCAGAAGTAGTAGATGAAATTACGATAGCCTTTTGGTCCAATGGCTCAACCACTGGGTTACCTTCTAATAGTACTATTTTTGAAGGAACAGATGCCGATAACCTACGCCAAGTAAATGTACATTTACCCTGGGGTAATGAACGTATATACTGGGATTGTGGAAATGATGGTAGTGGATATGACCGTATAGATAAAGCAGCCAATTTTAATGACTATGCTGGACAATGGAATCACTGGGCGTTTACCAAAAATGCCACTACTGGAACCATGAAAATCTATCTCAATGGAGAACTATGGCACGAAGGCACAGGCAAGCATAAAAAGATCGACTTGAAAGCTTTAGGTTTAGGACGCTCCCTCACAGGAGGAAGCCTCTATCACGGAATGGTAGATGAGTTTCAAGTGTGGAGCAAAGAATTGGATGGAGCAACTATTGCGAGTTGGATGCACCAACAACTCGATAATTCACATCCAGCCTATAACCACTTGAGAGCATACTATCGCTTTAATGAATCAGAAGGGAATACAGCAGCTGATGCTTCGTCTTACCGAGCAGAAGCAAGCATAGAAGGGGCACCACTACGCAAACAATTCAAAGGGGACGAATTATTTACCAATTTCAAAGCCTTACTCCAACGCCCCAATATTGCTTTTGAAACGGGTTTTGTCATCTTAGAATCGGAAGCCCTTCCTTATGTAGAACAAGTACTTAACCCCTCTCATCAAGTAGTCACCTATGTAGTAACACCAGAAAATGACATACTAGGCATAGATACTGTTTTCGCTTGGCAAGCAGGACAAAGCTACCTAATCAACGAAGAAGATGGAATGATAATCGACTCCACTTTTATAGAAGCCGAAAATACAGTCATTCCAACAGACCTTACTTATTATATCAAGACAGACAATATGCGCTTCGAGATATTGTCCTTCATTACCCCCTATGGAAATGGACTCGATTTAGGACCCAAAGGAAAAACATGGACTTTTGAAGTAACCGACTATTTGCCCATTCTGACTGGTGATAAAAAATTATCAATTGAAGGGCGAGGTAATTATCAGGAAGAAATGGACATTCGTTTCTTATTCATCGAAGGAACACCTACCAGAGAAGTACGGAATATAGAACAAGTATGGCCCATTACTCCCGCCAGCCAAATCTGGTCAGGAAGAAGCTTTGGTGCTATCGTAGAAGATCGCACTTTCGAACCACGAGCTATAAACCTACCCAATGAGGAGGATGGAATGTATAAAGTAAGAGTCGCCATGACAGGACATGGGCAAAATGGAGAGTTTGTGCCACAAACACACTATATCGACCTTAATGATAATGAACAACGATTTGAATGGTTTGGACTCAAAAAATGTGGAAATATACCCGTATATCCACAAGGAGGAACCTGGCTTTTTGACCGTGCGGGCTGGTGTCCTGGTGACCCAACCGATGTACAAGAATTTGAACTTAGCCCCTTTGTATCAGCAGGCGAAACCATTACCCTCGATTACGGCATCTACGAAGATCCCGCTTATATGGATGCTTCCGACTTCCGTACTTCTGTCCAACTAGTCAGTTATGGGCCACCCAACTTTACCAACGATATTGAAATCGTCGAAGTAAAACGACCTTCCCAACGAGTAGAATATGCTCGTATCAATCCCGCCTGTAATAACCCCATCATCACCATTCGCAACAATGGAACAGAAGAGTTACAATTTTTAGAAATCAGATATGGAATAGAAGGCGTATCTGAAGCATTTGATTTTTGGGCAGGCGATGTAGGCTTTCTAGAAACAGCCGAAATAGAACTTCCCACCCCCGATTACAAATTCTGGCAAACAGACATCGAAAACCCTGTCTTTTGGGTACAGGTAGTCGCACAAGGAGATGAAAACCCTCAAAATGACCGCTACACATCCCCTTTTACACTCACCGACCGCTACGAAGAAAATGTATACATCAATCTCAAAACCAATAACCGCCCCGATGAAAATAGCTATCAACTACGCAATCACGATGGTGCTGTGATCTTTCAACGTTCCAATTTAGACGTAAGCACCCGATACAATGACGAAATAGAAATTACCAAAGGATGTTATACCCTTCACCTCGAAGACACAGGAGAAGATGGTCTCGACTTTTGGTATTGGGGACAAATAGGTCTTGGTGTAGGTACAGGTAATTTTGAATTGCGTAATGAAGATGGCAACCCCATCAAAAGATTTGACCCCGATTTTGGAACCAGTATCAGCTACGACTTTGCCGTATATCCCGATTCTGTAGGAACAGCCATAGAGGATAATGATTTAGGCTACCGCATTTTTTCTGCCTACCCCAATCCAAGCAACGGCATCTTCCAAGTAGAATTGCAAGGATTTACCACCAAACAACTTAGCCTAGAAGTCTATGACCTACTTGGCAAACAAATCTACCAAAAACAATTAACACCACAAGTAAGTCACCAAGAAACCCTCAACCTAAGTAAGCAGCCCACCGGCATGTACATCTTAAAACTAAACGACGGCAACCGCATTTGGACAAAACGACTGACGATTAACGATTAACGTCCGACGGTTGAATGGTTGAACGTCCGACGGTTAAACGATTGAACGTCCGACGGTTAAACGATTGAACGTTTGACGATTAACGATTGAACGTTCGACGATTAACGATTGAACGTTCGACGATTAACGGTGTTTTGTGCGAAGTGCGACGATTGATCGTAAAAAAGCCCAGGCTCTGCGCGTAGCCATCTGACCTCTGAGATTTTTGGCTCTAAAAACAGGGAAAATGTGCGAAGTGCAAGGTGTGAAGATTGAATGTAAAAAAGCCCAGGCTCTGCGCGCAGGTATCCGACCTTCAAGTTTTTTGGCCCCAAAAACAGGATGAAGAGAAAGCTTGGCTCTTTGCAGCGAAGCAGACGGTGTTTGAGCGCAGCGAGTTCGTCTGCGTCGCATCTCGAATCCTAGTTTTTGTCCAAAAAAATTGTAAGTCTTGAATTTTGGTTCTTTGTTTCAAGACAAAGAACAAGAAAAGTCTTGAATTTTGGTTCTTTGTTTCAAGACAAAGAACAAGAAAAGTCTTGAATTTTGGTTCTTTGTTTCAAGACAAAGAACAAGAAAAAGATTGAACGAACAAGTATTCCACGTGTATAAAGAACAATATTAAAAACTGATTAACCAAAACCCAAGTATGAAAAACAACTTTTTACTACTAATTCTCCTACTACCCCTTACACTCATCGCCCAAGACAATCGACAACTCGTACTCCACAATCAAGATGTACGAGCAGCAAGTCTACACTACAACCCCCAAACACACGAACTAGTCATACACACGGTACATGGAGATTACTCTATACTCGACTACAAAACCTCCCTATTTAGCCACCACTACGACATCCAACGCAAAAAGTCCGACATTAAAGAATTAGCATATGCCCCTGACTATCAATCCATTATTATTCGAGAAAAAGGAGG
>JAHDHP010000007.1:31852-34887 GCA_020631245.1 Bacteroidota bacterium
GAAATCAAAAACCTCGGACAAGTAGGGCGTATGATCGGAGGTATTGGATACATAGATGAAGAAACCTGCTACATCACCTATCAACAAGGTTTACTTGTATTCAAAAACAATCAACGAGCAGATCAACACTCTTTTCTCACTGTACAAGATGAGAATTTTGTCAGTACCCCTATTCCAAATAGTCCCGAATTTCTCCTTATGCCCATCGAAGGAGATGCCCTAATTACCTACAACTACCAAACTGACAAAGAAACCAATCACTTATATCATGCACAATCAGGATTTTCCAATATCGGCTTTTCACCCAACGGAAAACACCTCATCGTTAAAGATGAACACAGCCTCAAATTTATTGATTGGGAGCAAAATAAAGTAGCAAAAAACATCTTACACACACGTCGTTATATGTATAATCATTTCGGTTTCTATGAATACCTCAGCTATCCTGTCATCTCACCAGCAGTCGGCCCAGATGGTAGAACAAGCAACTTTAGAGAAAACTATATCATCAATACCAATACCCTCGAAATAGCCAAAGAAGAAAAAGGCAACGATAGCCCCAATTTATGGGTAAGCCCCGATGGAAAATACTATCAACACGGAATACCTGATGGAGATAACTTTAATATATTTGACCTAAACACAAAAGAAGTCGCTTTTCAGTTTGAAGGAAAACGCAAACTACAATTTACACCCACCTCCAATCGCTTTTATTGCAACGAATACATCAATAGAAAATCCCAAACCACCTTCTATGATTTTGATGGAGAAAACTTAGAAGCGAAGTTTGCCACCGATCAAATCATCAAAGGATATTACGGCGACCAACCCATTACCTATTCCGCAGATCGTTCCATCAATATTTGCAATTGGGACGAAAACCTAAGCCCACAATACACCTTCTCAGGAATGGGAGGCCGACATACCAATTACCTAATAACCAGCGACCCCTCGCAAGATTTACTCGTAGCCATCACCGATAGAAATCAAATTTTCTATTGGAATGTTGCCGAACAAAAGAAGATCCAAGAACTAAAAACAGATGAATACAAAGACAAAGCAATTAGTTGTGCCATATCTCCCAATGGCAAAAAACTCCTCATTGCCACCAAAGGTCGTCGCATTCAAGTTTACGATATCGCCTCCAACAAGCTCGAAGGCACCCTCTTTATGCCTGCCATCAATACCGACGATTTTCTATTTTATACCCCCGAATTTCAACAATTTGACGGTACACCCAATGCCATCAAGCAAAGTTTTCATTTTGAACAAAACGGTCAACCTACCCCAAAAACAAATTTGGATCAATTTATGCAGCCCTATTTACTAAAGCAAGTTTTGTCAAATTAATGTCATAAATTTGTATCTTTGGGCGTGTCCTTTTTTCTCATTTTTTGCCCGTTCATGCGTCCACGCATGAACTTCAGGCAAAAAATGAGAAAAAAGGTCGGGCTATCCACTTGTAGTTGCCTCATAGCAACGATGTTCCACCAAAGCTTCAGTGCGTCTTCGCTCCGTCGCTCAGCCACCCTTCAGCAGGTGTCACTATCGTTCTATTTCAGCAAGCTACCGCTACTATCCCTCACGCAAAAACGATGATTGAATGACTGAATGACAGAATGATTGGATAAGCGTAACGCTACATCCAATCATTCAGTCACCCAATCATCCTGTCATCCAATTACCCTGTCATCCAGTCACCTCACAGACATATCACCCACTTCCTGTTACTATCCTTCCTTATAGTAAGTATTTCTGCCTGCCATAAAAACAAACCCAACACCAGTCCTGCCGTATTTCAAGCCGATCTCGATCAGCAACTCACCCAAGTACTCAGCAAAACAGCAGAAGGACGCGGACTGCAATACTTCGAGCAACCCGCCTCTAATGACTTCGCCAAAATACCACAAGACCCCAAAAACCCAATCAACAATCATAAAGTACAACTAGGAAAACTCCTCTTTCACGAAACAGCTTTGGCGATGAATCCCATCAAGCCCAGTGCCGAAGGAGAATATTCTTGTGCCAGTTGTCACCACGCTAAAGGAGGCTTCCAAGCTTGTCTTCCACAAGGAATGGGAGAGGGTGGAATTGGATTTGGACATCATGGGGAAAAGCGACGTAAAAACCCACATTACCGCATGGAGGAGGTAGACGTACAAGCCATTCGCACCCCATCTGTACTCAATTCCGCTTATCAAACGAATATGCTGTGGAATGGGCAATTTGGAGCCAATGGCGTCAACAAAGGCACTTGGTCGAGTTGGAAGCGAGGCACACCACGCGAAACCAATTACCTCGGCTTCGATGGCGTCGAAACCCAAGCGATTGCCGCTATGGATGTACACCGTTTAGAAGCAGAAGAAACCCCACTAAAAAGTTATATCCCCCTATTTCAAAAAGCCTTTCCCGACCTTCCCGAAAAGGATCGCTTAAGTTCGCAAAATGCGGCTCTTGCTATTGCTGCTTATGAACGTACCTTGCTCACCCAACAAGCCCCCTTCCAGAAATGGCTCGCAGGTGAAGAATTGGCGATGACACAAGCAGAAAAGAAAGGAGCGATTCTCTTTTTTGGTAAGGGGAAATGTGGTACTTGCCACACAGGCCCTGCCCTCAACAGTATGGAGTTTCACGCACTAGGAATGCACGATTTACATATTGGAGCAGCAGGTAGGGTTGTAGCCGTATCCGATACAGCCGTCGAACACAAAGGGCGAGGTGGATTCACTAATGATCCCGATGACCTTTACAAATTTAAAGTACCCCAACTCTACAATCTCAAAGACTCTCCTTTTTATGGACATGGTGCCTCATTTCGTAGTATTCGCGATGTTGTAGCCTATAAAAACAAGGGAGAAGCACAAAATGAAAATGTCGGGAAAAAACAACTAAGTCCCGCCTTCGAACCACTAGGACTTACTGAACAAGAAATCAATCAAATTGCCCTATTTATCGAAACAGCTCTCCATGACCCACACTTGGAGCGATATGTACCTAAAGAATTACCTTCTGGTAATTGCTTTCCTAATAATGAC